>CAYYBR010000067.1:0-18717 GCA_964470035.1 uncultured Saprospiraceae bacterium | reverse complement strand
CTCTTACCTGGTACTGGTGTCACTAATGGTCTCACTAGTGGTGATATAGACGGCGACGGGTGGATAGATCTGATCTTGGCTAATAACGGTCAAAACTATATCTGGTACAATCATGGCGGAAAGTGGATCGACCAAACTCTCGAAAGACTACCTGTGTCTGAAGACATCACGCAAGATGTAGAGTTAGGTGATTATGATAATGATGGAGATCTCGATCTACTTGTCGCTAATGAGCACAGTAATAAGCTCCTCTCTAATGATGGTGACGGAGTCTTCACTGATATATCGGATAAGGTATTTTCAGCGGGTATAAATGAAGAAACTCGAGAAGCAGACTTTGGTGATGTGGATGGTGACGGAGATCTAGATATCTACTTTGCTAATGTTAGATTCTTTCAGCAAGCGCCCGCTCTACAAAGATTACTCATCAATGAAGACGGGAGCTTTATAGATCGATCCAATACCCTACTCCAACTGGGATACACTGAAGGAACTGTGGATGGTGATCTTATCGATATCGATGAAGATGGTGACTTAGATCTTATATCTGGCAACGGTACTCTCCGAGGTACAAATCACGGCCTTACCATAGCCCTTAATGATGGCAATGGAAATTATATCGATCATACTGATAAGATGATCAGCAAACGCATAGCTAGTCTTGTAATCGATGTAGAAACCGCCGACTTTAATGGAGATGGCATTATGGATCTTTATCTATCGTGTTTTCGGTCTGCCGATCATCTATTACTTGGGAAGTAGTCAACTATTGCATCAGAGTGTACTCAGGCTAACCGCAAGTCTGGTGAAGTGTATATTTACGAAAGTGAAAAAATAGGTCATGACTGCTATCAAGAAGGAAACTATCAAGTTCTTAAAGGATGTCCGCAAGAACAATAACCGCCCATGGTTCCATGCGAATAAGGATCGTTATGATGTAGCGCACGCTAATATGAAAGACTTCTTAAAAGCTTGGGAAGCAGAGATGAGTAAGTGGGACAGCATCGAGAAAAGTAAGTTGTTTAGAATCTATAGAGATGTCAGATTTAGCAAAGATAAGACGCCCTATAACAGTCACTGGAGTTTGTCTCTAACTAGGACGAAGCCATATCTACGAGGAGGATACTTCCTGAAGATCAATCAAGAGGGCGGCTACCTAGCATCTGGGTTTTGGAAACCAAGCTCAGGAGATATCAATCTGATAAGGGCTAATATAGATCGAGACGCTACATCTTTTAGAAAGGCAACGAACAACAAAAAACTGATCTCTACCTGGGGCGAACTGAAGGGTGATGTGGTCAAGACTTCTCCAAAAGGATATCAAAAAGATCATCCTGATATCGACCTGCTAAGGCATAAGCAGTTCTTATACAGCAAGACTTATACGATAAAGGAAATAACAGAGCCTGATTTTCTACAACAAGCGGTGAAGTCTTATAAGGCGCTTCGGCCATTCTTAGAGTATATGAGCGACATCTTGAGTTATGATCTCAATGGCGAAGCTCTCTACTAGCTCCCACCTTTACTTGCTTTATACTTTTTGATAGCTTCTTCTTGGCGTTTCTTATTGCGCTCTTCTTGTTCGGCCTTGCGTTGATCTTCATAAACCTTAGCACGGATTTCTATTTCTTGATCAACACCTCTAAGGTGTCTATGATAACTTACGATGAGAAACTTGGCCATATCTTCTGGGTGAGATACACCTAGTTGTCTCAGGTGATGCGATAAGCGACTGCCATCATAAAAGTTCCAATTAACTATCATCCATCTTCCCAGACCTTTTATAAGAACTCGAGCAGCATGGTCCTCATCAGTTTCTAAAAACTTTGCTCTTCCTGCCTCATCCGAAAGTCGGTGAAGTTCAGACATGGCATCATCTAGATCTTCAGGTATGTAGATGTCATTGATATGGGTTTGCTGGATGTTAAAGGCATACTGCTCTTCGATATCCTGGATCTGACGAGATGTCTGACCCCAGGAGATAGTAGCAAGTAGAAATGTAATGGGTAGAAGTAAAATTATTCTCATCTTGAGTCATCAGGGTACGCAAAGGAAACGTGATTTTCGCTCCATAAGTACACAGTAGGCCTGAGGATTTAAAGTAACATTAACAGGAGATAGTTGAAGATAGGAACCATAGAGATCATCCTCATCGAGGCGATAATTTTGTCACTGGTATATGCTTTGGATAGTTATATCGGTCTTCTACTCTGCCTTATCATAGCAGTCTTATCTGGCGCGATCCTCATCATCAGCTTACTGGCAGAAGTAGTGGAGAGATCAAAAGTACCCAGGAGTTACTTTAGTGCCCTAGGTACCATATGCGTCACGGCCTTAGTCGTGATGGTATTCTTCAGCATGTTCTTAGATGGGTCCTTAAGTTGGCTGAACTAGGACTTCTTTTTATTCATGGCCAGTATAGCTTCCTCTATACCTCTAGGAGTCATCATATACATTTTGAAGATCTGTCGCAGCATAGTGGTAGTCCAAGTGATAGGCCAGTGCTTTTGTGAAACTGGATTTAACCAGGCCGTTTTTTTAAACTTCTCACTGATCCTTCCCCAGGCGATGATGCTTCCTTCATGAAGTTCGTAAGGTGCCATAGCGGCATCACCGATCACAAATACACGATAGTTAGGATCTTTAGAAAGGATGCGCTCGAGAGGGACTTTCCGCGTGCGGCGCTCATCTTCATAGACGTACTTGAAGATGGTATTATGAAAGTAGTACGTCTCCAGATCGTGCTGATAACGGGTCTTCATCTTTTTGAAGAGCGCTTGTACAGCCTTGATATAGTAATCCATGGAGTAACCACCATTATCAATGAGAAGGATGACCTGTAGGCGATCTTCTGTCTTGTCTAACTCCACTGGAAGAAACAAACCTCCCTGTGCTACTCCTTCTTTGACGGTGATAGGTATATCGAGATATCTTTCGTTAGTCTCTTCGACAACCCCCTTGAGAGAAGCAAGTGTAGCATCTATATTATCATCACTGATATGGGCATCTATATCCACTGGATAATACTGTGGATCTCCCATGACTTCTCGAGCCATCCTGCCCCCGCCAGTGCCACCTACTCTGATACCTCCCATAGCGGCACCTCCATGACCATATGGACTGACGCCACCTGTACCTACCCAATGACTCCCTCCTTGATGATCTCTCTGCTGTTGCTCCATGACTCTTTCCATCCTTCGGCGGAGCTCTTCTAGGTCTACTAATCTGTAGTCGGCTGCCTTTTCTAGCAGACGCTCGGCATTGGCATCATCATTTTGAGATCGATCATTATTATCAAGACGATCTGGATCATCTTCAGCCAAGATCTTTTCTCCATCTATGACTCTCTTGATATCAAATGTCGTCGTATGTACTTCATCAAGGAACTGATTAATCAAGTCATCCAGTTCCATCTTTCTTCTCTCATCATTGCCCTGGAAAAAATCATCTACCCAATCTTTGAAAGTTTCAGACCGAGCTATAGCATCACTAAGGCGCTCACCAGGTTTGATATCTACACCGATGAAGTAATCGTAAAATGCTTGGGTATACGGGCCGATATCCGTGGGGTCCTTAACGACAGAGCCTTTGAAAAAACTATATATATCTCCGACTGTACCGATGAGTTGCCGGTCCATAGCTTTCTGCAGTAATAGCAGGGACCTGACGTCAGCGTGGACGCCATAACTTCTGCATATTTCTGGAAAACTCTCGAACATCTTATACTATGTTAATACCGCGAGGTATTGCCGTGTGAGGCTAAATCATCTTTTAAGTTGCGCTCTACTCTTCTGACGTCATCTTGGGTTTTGATCAAAGCTCCTAGTCCATCTAACTTCTTTATACGCGTGATGGTCTCTTCTTTAGAAGTGTGAGTCTGCATATATTTTAACCAGTTAAGTAGCTCCCTTGTTGATGGAGCTCTCTCTAATCCCAGTTGTCTGAGTTGATAAAAGACGTCGATAGCTTGGCTGACTATGTCATCGTCAGCTTTGGGATAGTGTTTATTCACTATGTTCCTCATGACATCCGGTGGTGGAAATGCGATATAGTGGTATATGCATCTTCCTTTGAATGCCGTAGGTAGTTCTTGCTCACGATTACTTGTGATGACGATAGCAGGCATATCCTCCTCAGATACTTCTACCACCTCACCCGACTCGGGCATGACAAACTTGCGGTGACTGAGTGCATAAAGCAGATCATTAGGAAACTCCCGCGGTGCTTTGTCTATCTCATCGATCAGCAAGACACTATTAGGCATCTTGTAGGATTTAGCAGCGGGACCAAGAAGAACATAGTCCTCGAGCCTCTCGGTACTTCTACCTGCCGTACTTAGCTTAGTATCTAGTCCTTTTTCATCGCGTTGAGCATTCAGCACTTCTATCTGCGAATCACGCAAGTACTTTACATGGTCAAACCTTGCTACAAACTGATCCACAGTACTCTTTGAGCCCACTGGATAAACATGCAGAGGTATATCCCTATCAGACGCATACTGTATGGGTAACTCTGTCTTCCCCGTCCCTGGCTCACCTTCTATGAGCAGTGGCATACCGAGTACTCGAGACATATGAAAAGCCTGAGCGAGCTCTCTATCGCATAAGTATTTATCTGATCCTTCCCACAATGATGTTTCTGCCATATTCTTGTTTAAGAGATCCCAAGTTAGCCCATATAGGGCCGATTAAAGGTCTCACTTTCGTAAATAATTGACATCAAGCGCAGAGTCAATCTACGTGTTTAACACTCTGATGTATTACAAATACTTTTAATATGTCGCTTTTTATACTAAATTTACAGTCTCTATGTGTTTTTTCCCATAGGGGTCTACTCACATTTAAATTGTTATAAGGTTGTGAATCAGAGTCCATTTAAAGAATCAAACTTTGAAGACGTCTTTAAGACGTATTTCGGTCCCCTGTGCAACTATGTAAATAGTTTCATAAAAGACTGGGAAACTAGTCGCGAAATCGTACAAGGGACTTTCTTGAAAGTTTGGGAGAATAGAGACAGTATAGATGTCAATACCTCTGCCAAAAGTTATCTGTATTCTGCTGTGAGAAATCGTATGATAGATCACATCAGAGCTAACAAAAAGCAGGAAGAGTACAAAAACACTGTCAACGTGGACGACATAGACGAGAATGTGGATCATATGAATTCATATCTCATCAGAGAAGAAATTCTGAAGTCTATGGATAAGCTTAAACCCAAAATGAGAAAAATATTCTCGCTAAGTAAGATCGAAGGCTTGACCTACAACGAAATCGCCGCCTATCTCAACATCTCCAAAAGAGCTGTGGAAGATAATGTAGCGAAGGCGTTGCGGCTCCTGAAAGAAGATCTTCAAGAGAATGAAGTACTATTTGCATCATAAAAAAACTAATTAGAAAAATGTGGTATATGATTTATCATACGTCACATATACAATCACCGCGTATTATTTAACATGTCAGGTATAAAAGAGCAAGATATACTGCGACTCCTCAGAGGTGAGGCATCACCGAAGAAGCTAAAAAAGCTTGAAGCTTGGGCTTCCGAAGATGTCGACAATGCCACTGACTTGGAGTTATATCAGACCATCTTTGATGAGACTGAATACTTGAACGACTACCGCAAGGTAGATGCTGACATGGAGTGGGCGTCATTCTCAAAAGCGCTGCACAATTCAGTGACAGATGGTGAACTTTTAAACTACTTTGACGGCCTAGCTAGTCCAGCTGAAAGAAAAAAAGTAGACGAGTGGAGAGGTTTTTCTAACAGCAATGCTGAAGAATTCTCAACTTTCAACAAGTTAATCTCAGAGAGTACTAGACTCAATGAATATAAGACTGTAGACGTAGAAGCTGAGTGGTCAGCCTTTAGTGATATGATCAAGGGCAAGTCTACTCCTGCTAACTTAACTGCCGTAAGCGCAGCTCCGGTGGCAGGTACAGTTGCGGCAGCAAGCACGGTAGCTCTAACACCTAAAACTAGCACTCCAAAAAGTACTAGTGTTACTCCTTCAACTTCGACACCTACCTATACTCCTCCAACTACACCAAGTCAGCCTACTGTGGCTAAGGAAGTGAAGATGGAGCCAGTAGTACCTGTGATCCAGGACGAAAAGAAAACAAGATCGTTGTTTCGACCTCTTGCCATAGCTGCATCTATCTTACTGCTAGCGGTTATGGGTACTTATTTGTACCAAGGCAATAACTTGTTCGGCACAGGAGGTGATGATGGCTTGTATGCGACATTTGCGACAGCGGCTGAACCAGATTTTATAACAATAAGTGACGGCTCGAACTTAGAGCTTGAGAGCGAATCAGCGATAAAATACTTTACAGACGTCGACAAGATCAACACTAGAAATGTAGAGCTCGATGGTCGTGGAGTTTTTGATATCGCACGAAATCCAGATAAACCTTTTATCCTGACTACTACAAATACTGGTATCGGTGTAAGAGTACTTGGTACAAAATTCCGCATCGAAGGTGGAAAAGATGAGTTCTTAGAAATCATCGAGAATATAGAAGGTAGCGTACGCGCTTATTCTCTAGATGACACAACTACTTCTGTTGTGCTTACTCAAGGAGACAGATATGGTTGGGATGGTCACCAGTTTATCAATCTTAATGATATTGAAGAAGAGTTTGTCGGTCAGGATTATGATATCCTATACGTACTTGATTACCTCATGGAGCAGTCAGACTGGAGAGTGACAAGTGGATCTGAGATTCCGTTTAATCCTGAAGGTATAGTGAATATAGACCTCAGCAAATCTTATGAAGAGATACTTGAGGACTTGGCAGAAAGAGCAGATTTCCAGTACATCGATCGTGACTGTGACGGATGTTATGAAGTGACTAAGTTCTTAACGTATTCGAACGAATACTAGGTTATCTCTATTCGGAGAAATCTTACACAGCAATTACAAGGTTATTTTTAGTTGGCTTGGAGTTCAGACTCGAAGACCTTTCCTTTACTTTAAGAGTACGTTTTGAAGCAGAGATAATTAAACCACTCCTTCTAAGGACGTATTGATCGACGCAAGAAACGATCAAAGAAAAAGTAGGCTATAAATGCAGAAAGCCTTCCAATTTAGGAAGGCTTTCTTTTTGTTGTAGACTGCGCAGATTCAGCTGTAAGCCATTGCTACGCATTTGCACTTATATTCTATCTTTCTTATTTGCCCTCGGCATGGGCATCATCTGCTACCGGCACAAAATCAAGTGACACCGCATTGATACAATATCTTAATCCTGTAGGCTTAGGTCCATCAGGAAAGACATGCCCCAGGTGGCCATCACACTGTGCGCACATTACTTCAGTGCGAGCATATCCTATATGATAATCTGTATCCTCTTTGATAAACTCTTCCTTGACTGGTTGAAAGTAGCTGGGCCATCCAGTACCACTATTGAACTTGGTCTGCGAACTAAACAATGGTAATCCACAGGCTCTGCAGACGTAGAGTCCTTCTTCCTTATTCTTGAGTAGATCTCCGGTACCCGGTCTTTCGGTTCCTTTTTCTCTGATGACATAGTACTCCATATCACTTAGCTCTTGCTTCCACTCTTCTTCTGATTTCTCAACCCTATTGATCTTGTCTGGTATCTCACTAGACCATTCTTGAGCTGAGGCAGGAACTTCGTACTGCTTAGAGGACGTCTGACAAGATGTGGACAGTGCCATGATCATCACCAGATATAATGTTGACGTAATTCTCATGTCTATAATTTTTACGGTTTTTTAAGCATTTTAATTATTAAGATCTTCACCACGCAATCTTGCATCTTGCTTCTGAGCAATCTGAACAATCTTTCTCATGGCTCTGACCATACATAGAAACAACAGATATCCAAACGTAAATACTACATATATCCACCTAAAAGATTTGGCTTCATATACGTTTAGTCCGCTGAACAACCAAGCTATGAATCCTCCGAAGACTAAAACAGCCATATAACACATGATGGAGGCACCCCAATACTTGTTTTGGTCCTTAGCAGCAAGACTTAAGACGCTATTAGCCACACCAAACAAAAGAGTAAATGCTGCAGCCACCGTCCATGGAAAGTGCTCTGCCAAGTCATAGATGCCGATCCAACTCGGAAGCAAAAAAACTATGATGGTCACTGGTAAAGCAACAGCAAATGCCAGAGCCTGCTTGACAGGGTGTACTTCTTGTTGAAATGGTGAAGGACTATCCAATGTTTTCTTATTACCAATGATAACACGACTGCAAGAAGAATTGTTGACTAGCCAACAGGTAAGCCGTAAAGATCAAAATCCTCAGCACTAGTAATCTTAATCTGGGCAAAGTCCCCGATCCTCAGGAAGTGTTCACTAGCATCTATCAAGACTTCATTATCTACTTCTGGACTATCATACTCCGTTCTTCCGATAAAATACCCACCTTCTTTCCGATCAACTAAGACCTTATATTCTTTGCCTATCATATGCTCGTTATGCTCCAGAGATATGTTTTGCTGTAGATCCATCAGTTCTTGGGCTCTATATGCTTTCACCTCTTGAGTCACATCGTCAGAGAATAAATAGGCTCCTGTATCTTCCTCATGACTATATTGGAAGACACCTAATCTATCAAAGCGCATTTCCTCTACAAAAGTGTAGAGTTCTTTGAATTCGGATTCTGACTCGCCAGGAAAACCTACAAGCATCGTTGTCCTGATCGCTATATCGGGGACAACTCTTCGCGCTGTTGCTATTAGATTTCTCATTTCAGCCTGTGTGATCTGTCTCTTCATCCTAAAGAGTGTATCATCATGTGCATGCTGCAGTGGGATATCCAGATAGTTGCAGACTTTAGGAAGTGCAGACATCGACTCAAGTACGTCTATAGGAAACTTAGTAGGATAGGCATAGTGTAGTCGTATCCACTCTATACCATCGACATCGGATAGCGCAAAAAGTAGTTCTGATAAAGATCTCTTTTTATAGATATCTAAGCCATAGTAGGTAAGCTCTTGAGCTATCAGCATGATCTCTTTTACTCCGTATTTAGCGAGATTAGAGGCTTCTTTTACTAGATCATCTATAGGCCTTGACCTATGCTTACCACGCATAAGTGGTATAGCACAAAATGTGCATGTACGATTACATCCTTCAGATATCTTGAGATAGGCATAGTGTGACAAAGTTGATATCTTTCTTTCTCCTATCAACTCATGCTTATAGTCTGCGCCAAAGCGCCCAAGAAGAGCGGGGAGTTCCATCGTACCGAAGTATGCATCAACCTCAGGTATCTCTGTCTCGAGATCATCCTTATATCTTTGTGATAAACAGCCGGTAACGTACAATTTATCTATGTCGCCTGCTTTCTTTCTCTCAGCCTGAGACAGGATCGTGTTAACAGATTCTTCTTTTGCCAAATCAATAAATCCGCAGGTATTGACTATAATTATATTAGCCTCGCTACCCTGCTCTTCATGATAAGCATGGATCTCGTTTCCTCTTAGCTGAGTAACGATGTTCTCTGAGTCCACCACATTTTTTGAGCACCCGAGGGTGATTACCTCTACCTTATCCTTAAGCGTCTTCGTCTTCATATCTTGGCAAAGATACCACCATCGTGCCATCTATCGTTTGTGAAGTATAGTTCTACTTATGGTAAAGCCTATTGTCCTTGTTTTGTTACTGACCTTTTCTTACTCTTTGGAAGGCCAATGGGGCTTAAGAGCCGGCTTTAATCTTAATCAAGCTAGTTCTTGGGACAACTTCTTTAGTACGGTAGAAACTAGTAATCAATCTGTCTTCCAAACCTCTTTCAGTGTAGAAGTAGATTATTGGTTAAGGCTTCGCAATCAGCGCATAGAATTCTATCCCTACTTGTCTTATCAACAAGCGACTTCAGAGCTCGCGGTTTCCAATATTGATCTACGTCTCAGACAGATCGGAGGAGGGATTAAGACCCACATATACCTATTAAATCTTGTCGACGATTGTGATTGTCCGACATTCAGTAAACAAGGAGGGCTAGTAAAGAAAGGATTCTTTCTATTAGGAGGTATAGGTGTAGATTTTGCTCAGAAGGCTGTAGCAGAAGAGACACTTCGTGATGGTAATATTGATGTTAGAGGCACCATCGGTATTGGCCTAGATATAGGAGTGAATGATCTGGTAACCGTATCACCTTTTATCGCCTTCAACAGATATTTTGATGTCTCCTGGCATGAAGTAGGAGCTTCCTTTGGACAACCCACCACCGATGTATCTTCTAATATCAATCAAATTCAACTAGGAGTAAGAATCGGATTCAGACCGGACTATAATCAGCGCAGATTCTAACTACTGAGAAACTAGTTCTTTGGGGACACCACTAAAACTCTGTGCCCAATATCTCTTGTGTTTTGACATACCCATCTTGGTCATATCCGGATGCATGAGCATCTTACAATGAGAAGGACTTTCTTTCCAAGCCTGTAATACCTGATAAAAGTCATCGTAACCATGAGCTAGGTTCTCTCCTATCGTTATCCATTCATAGCCGACCTTATCAAGTCGATCTCCGAGATCCTCACCTTCTCTTGAGACGTGATCAAAGTGATCATACTTAGCCATATACCTAGCGTACTGATTAGATACTAGATGTAATCCAGGGTCCCATGATAACCGACCTACTGGTGGCATCCACTGCCCACCACATACAGATCCTTGGGCACGAAGGTCATTCACTTCATCGATGACTCTTCTGATAGATTCTTCAGAGGGCTGGGCGATCAAACCCTGAGCAACCAGAAATATCAAAAAAAATAGGTTAATAGATATCCTAAGACTTATCATATGTGCGCGACGTGTGTACTTATAACTGTATCTATGGCCTTATCCAGCAAATCATATACACGATCAAAGCTTCCATCGTAATATGGGTCTGGCACTGCCATGTTCTGCTCTGGATAAACGTAGTTTAGGATGAGCTTTATTTTATCTTCTTGCTTTTTATCAGAACAAAGAGCTCTAGCATTTTGGTAGTTGCTACTATCCATAACAAGAATCAGATCATAATCTTCTAAGTCCGATGCCACAAATTGGCGTGCGCGCTGCGAAGAGATGTCGATATGATGTTCTTTTGCCTTCGATATAGATCTGATATCAGGCTTCTCGCCGATATGATATGCTGAAGTGCCTGCACTATCGACTTCCCAAGAAAGATTGTGCTCTTCGATTTTCTTTTCTAATATGCCTTGAGCAAGCGGAGATCGACAGATATTGCCAAGACAAACCATCAAAATTTTCATAATTACATAACGACAGAAATCGTCAAACTATCTGCTGTAGTTTTTATTTTTATTAGCAGCATGTTGCTTCATATACTCTTCACTCGATACGAGGTCTGCTACACATCTGAATCCTAGCCATACTTCGCTTCCCTCGTAAATGTGATCTTTATTACCATCTAACCAATTACCACCTTTTGCTAGTCCTTTACTTGCCGTCATCTCTGAAACATTGTCATTGATAAACTGCACTGCTTGAGACTTATCTTCAAAAGTCGGTGCGATCGTGCGGAGCGTCTGGGAAGTATCTGCAGTGGTGCTATAAATTTCATCCCATTCTTCAGCAGTAGGTAGTCTGAATACCAAGAAATCCATGCTTACCCGAGGTCTATAACCAGTAAACTCACCTGAAAAATAACCCTCCGGCGTAAAGTGAGATTTGGCATCCTGCTGCTTATATGGGTACAATAGATCTGCTTTGATGAGGGAGTTTTCTAGTACTGCCGCTGTCCGCCATTTGGTATAGGCCATAGCTTGATCATATGTCACTCCTACAACAGGAAGGTTTTCTATGTCCAACACTTCCCCATTCTCTGCTTGGTTATAGGTAGCATAATCTCTCAGCTGTGAGATAACGGTGGTATCCAAAGCTGCCATCTTGGCCTCTTTAGAGTCGATACCGTATATCCTATCCAAATAATATTGGTACTCACTATATGCGAGAAATGAGATTTCTAGATAATCTATAAAGATGCTATCATTCATCTTGAGATTAGCATCTGGCGCATCTGCTTTCGCTCCTTTTACAAGCGTGTATTTATTGGATGAGCCGCAGGATCCCAACAGAATTGCCAGGAAGCTCAATATCATTATATGCCTCATGGTAGAGGCAATTTAAAACATTTGATAGAATTCGAGCAAATTTTAGTTCAACTTGTACGGTAGCCCTAATCTCGTGATAACATCTAAAAGGCTCGTATCAACCGTCACATGGCGATTATCTCCTACCAAGTCCAGCTCGGTTTGATGCTCTTGATCAACTACAAGGATCTTGAATTTATGTTGGCCTTTAGCATCCGATATTTTGTCTAACTCTTCTATTAGTCCCTTGGTTATGTCATCGATAGGCACTCTTAGGGTGATGCTCTTGGTTAAAAGTTTTCCTACCGTATCAAGCAGTCTAATATCCTTGATACGGAAGTAGTAATTATCACTATTGTAACCCTTAGAGTTCATCCCTTCTATATACAAGACGGCACCCAAGGTGACCAGATTGCCAAAGTTTTTGAATTGCTCATTGTATACACCAAACTGCTTCGACCCTTTGAAGTCTTGCATGGTAAACTTCTTATACCCCAGACCTTTTTGTGTTGTCCCTTCAAAGACCTCAGTGACCAACCCAGCTAATCTAACCGACTGCTCCTTCACCTCATCCATCTTGTCAAGTGCGACATCGACAAAGTGATTCAACTCCATCTCATAATCATCAAGAGGGTGACCACTTATAAATATACCAGTCACTTCTTTCTCCTTGTTTAGAAGATCTATCTTATTCCATGGCTGTCCTTCTGGTAGTTTAGGATCGGGCAAGATCTCTTGCGTCATATCTCCAAACAAGGAGTTTTGCATCTGAGTTTGCTGACTCTGAAAGGCATTGCCAAATCTTAGAGCATGGGCTATGACTGTATCAAACTGCTCTGATGGTGCAAAGTACTGTGCCCTATTTCCATCATTAAATGCATCTAGTGCTCCACTTTGAGCCAGACTCTCCATACACTTCTTGTTGACAGTACGCAGGTTTAAACGCTTTGTCATATCCCATATATTTTGGAAAGCACCTGACTCCTCTCTCATGCTTACAATCTCTTCTACTGGTCCTTCCCCTACTCCCTTGATCGCAGATAGTCCAAACCGGATATGCCCCTCTTGATTAACTGTAAAGTTCAGATTACTTTCATTGATATCTGGCCCTAACACCTTGATGCCCATGCGCTTAGCTTCTCTCAAGAAGAAGTTGAGTTTAGATATATCATGCTTATTATGAGTCAGAACTGAGGCCATAAACTCGGCTGGATAGTGAGTCTTAAGGTAAGCGGTCTGGAAAGCGAGGATACTATAGGCTGCTGCATGAGATCTATTAAAACCATAGGAAGCAAACTTGACCATAATATCGAAGATCTCATTGGCCTTTTCAGCATCTACTCCTTTGTCAGCGGCACCGTCCTGAAATATCTGGCGATGCCTTTCCATCTCCTTGAGTTTCTTCTTACCCATCGCCCTTCTGAGCATATCCGCTTTGCCCAGTGAGTAGTCAGCCATGACTTGTGCACCTTGCATGATCTGCTCCTGATATACCATGATGCCATAGGTAGGCTTGAGGATATCCGCCAACCACGGATGAGGATACGTCACTTCTTCTTGGCCGTGCTTTCTTTTGATGAATGCTGGGATATTATCCATCGGCCCAGGACGATAGAGAGCATTCATAGCGATCAAGTCCTCGAGGGTAGTCGGCTTTAGTTCACGCAGAAACTTGCGCATACCATCCGACTCAAACTGGAAGATACCGATCATATCACCCCGCTGAAATAACTCAAAGGTGGATTCGTCATCCAAGGGTATCTCATCAGGATCTATCCTTCTCTCTTCTCCATATCGGATGACGACATTATCGATGGCATCCTTGATAATAGAGAGGGTTTTTAATCCAAGGAAGTCCATCTTTAACATCCCAGCATCCTCTACTACACTGCCATCAAACTGTGTGATGAGCAGGTCAGAGTCTTTGGATGTACTTACAGGTATATACTTAGTGATATCGTCAGGAGCTATAATCAACCCAGCTGCATGGATGCCAGTATTTCTAACCGTACCCTCTACCTTCTCAGCTAATCTGAGGACTTCCCCTTCTTCTCCCTTAGCGGTACGGATTTTATGAAGCTCTTTGATATTAGAGAAGTCATCCGAAGACCAGTCAGCTCTTAATTCTTTATCTGTTTTGTTGAGGATTTTATACAACTTGGTACCCGGTCTGGTCGGTATCAACTTCGCCAACTTATCTGTTTCGCTGAGTGGATACGACATCACTCGTCCTACATCTCTGATCGAAGATCTCGCCGCCATGGTACCAAATGTGATGATCTGAGCCACCTGATTACGACCATACTTTTCTACTACCCAGTCTATGACTTGCTGTCTTCCTACATCGTCAAAGTCTATATCTATATCGGGCATGGATACTCTCTCGGGATTCAAAAACCTCTCGAAGAGTAGATTGTATTTTATAGGATCTACATTGGTGATACGCAGACAATACGCCACCGCCGACCCTGCTGCAGATCCTCTTCCAGGACCAACTGCGACCCCTAGTTCTCGAGCAGCATTGATAAAATCTTGCACGATGAGGAAGTATCCATCAAATCCCATGTCTTTGATCACCCTTAGCTCATAGTCCAGTCGCTCTCTGAGTACTTCGTTGATCTCTCCATAGTGTAGTTCTGCACCTTTATATACAAGGTGCCGGAGGTAAGCAGGCTGATCGCTAAACCCTGATGGCAGAGGGAAATTAGGTAACAAAATATCTCTGGCAAGCTTTGGTGTTTCGATCTTATCGAACACATCCATGGTATTAGCGATTGCCTCTGGGAGATCTGAGAAAAGCTGCGACATCTCATCTTTGGACTTAAAATAATAGTCCGAACTGCTAAACTTAAAGCGCTCAGTATCTATGATTTTCTTTCCTGTATTCACACAAAGGATGACATCGTGCGGCTTCCAATCTTCTTCTTCTACGTAGTGAGCATCATTAGTCGCTATCAGTTTTAGGTCGTACTTGCGCGCAAGTTTTATGAGTTCCTGATTAACAGCCTCTTGACTGATGTCTGCTCCATCTAGTTTTTCGAGTCCTTTGTGTCTCATCAACTCGATATAGTAGTCCTCTCCAAAGATGTCGATCCACCACTTTAGTTTTTCTTCAGCATCAGCAAGATCTCCCTTAGCGATGGCGCGAGGTATCTCTGCAGCTAGACAGCAACTTGAAGCTATCAGCCCTTCAGAGTACTGCACGAGAACCTCCTTATCTATGCGAGGAAACTTTCCATATAAACCATCTATATAGCCTATCGAACAAAGCTTAGAAAGGTTCTCATATCCTTTTTGATTTTTGGCAAGAAGGAGTTGATGATATCTGATGTCTCTCTCTCCTGCAGCTTTCGAAAAAGACCTTTTATGCCGGTCTTCGACTAGATAAAACTCACAACCTACGATAGCCTTGAGATCTCTTTTATTCGCTTCATTCACAAAGTGAAAGGCGCCAAACATATTGCCATGGTCCGTGAGTGCTAACCCTTTTTGACCATCAGAAACCGCCTTGTCCATCAGTCGTCCTATGTGCGAAGCACCATCTAGTAATGAGTAGTGGGTATGACAATGTAGATGACAAAAGTCGGGCATATCGATTCTCTTTCTGCTGGTAAGTCGAAAGATATCATATATATACAGTTTATATATCTGGTTGACACGAGATATTAGTGAGTCATACTTATTTTCACAGTTCGACCACTTTCGTAAATGTTATGAAAAAGATAGGCACCTTGCTTTTTGATGATGTTGAGCTCCTCGACTTTGCCGGGCCATTGCAAATATTCTCATCACTGGGAAGGGTGCTTGATGACGATTCGATCAAGACACCGATCATAGGAATCGATAAAGAAATCTGTGTCTCTAAGTCCAAACTCAAGATCACTTGTGACTATGTAGCTGAGGATTATGACGAAGAGTTAGATCTAATTATCATACCTGGTGGCATGGGTACTCGTGCCTTGATTAAGCAGGAGCACAACTTAGATGCTATCAAAAAGCTGATAAGCCTTTCTAGAAGAGTTGCTACAGTCTGCACAGGCAGTCTCGTTCTTGCTAAGATGGGCCTGCTCAATGGGAAAAAGGCAACCACCCATTTTTCTGCCGTTGATATCTTAACTAAGCTGGACCCAAGTATAATAGTAGATCGTAGTAAAAGATATCATGATCATGGAGATATAATTATATCAGAAGGAGTGAGTGCAGGTATGGATATGAGTCTATATCTTGTAGCCAAGCATGTAGGTGAGGAAACTGCGGATGCGATAAGAAAGTACATCGAGTACTACCCAGAACCTTTCTAACATATTATATTTTTTTAACATATGAGATGCTTATCTTTGATAAGCAACCCCACTGATTTATGAGTTATAGATTTTTACTTGCGGTACTAATAGCTTCTACAAGCTATGCAGTTGTAAAGGCCCAAATCACTGCCAAGGATTGGATCATTTACGAAAGTGAAGATGATGAAACACGTCTGGGACCCTCGGATATCTCTGCAAGTTCTCTTTCTCCTTCGCATATCGAGTGGTCTAAGTTGTCAGCAGTTAATAGAAGTTTTAACAATGCTGGTACGACAGAACAAAATATCCAATTACCTCTTCCCGATGGTACTACGGAGACCTTTGTAATTCAAAAAAATAAGGTCATACCTGCGGAGCTCTCTGATAAATATCCTGACATCAGATCTTACACTGGACAGAGTATTAATGATCCATGGAGGAAGGTATATTTAGATATCACTCTTCATGGTCTGCATGCTGTGATCTCTGGTGGAGGAAACACCATATATATTGATCCATATCAAAAAGGTGAAAAAGAGATATATGGCAGCTACTATCGCAAGGATGCTCTGCGACCAGATCATAGTTGGACTTGTAGTGTCAGCGGAGAGCCCAATCCAAAATCCTTCGAAGAAAGAAATAATCGTAACAAGGCTAATACGCCTCTTCTCACTAGAGAATATCAGCTGGCTGTGACAGTAACTGGAGAATACACTCAATTTTTTGGAGGTACCGTACCTGATGCCCTGTCTGCAATAGTCACGGCTATAAATCGAGTGAATAGTGTGTATGAACCAGAGGTGGGAGTTACCCTATCACTTATCCCAAATAATGATGAGCTGATCTTTGTAGATCCGTCAGATGATCCTTATACCAATAGTTCAAATGATCTGAACCGCGCTCAGATTCAGATCGATAACATCATTGGCAATGATGGTTATGACATAGGGCACATCTTCACTACTTCTAATGGTGGTGTTGCTGGTCTTGGAGTAGTTTGTCAGAATGGAAATAAAGGACGAGGCTTAACAGGGTTACCCGATCCAACTGGAGATCCATTTTACATCGATTTTGTATCTCATGAGATAGGACATCAGTTTGCTGGATCACATACATTTAATGGCGATAGTGGGTCTTGTGCAGGAAGTCAGAGGTCAGCGTCTACGGCCTATGAGCCCGGTAGTGGTTCGACTATACAGGCTTACGCAGGCATATGTGCAAACGACGATCTTCAAAATAACAGTGACGCATACTTTCATCCCATCAGCCTGATACAAATCACAAATCATATCACAGGGTCAGCGGATGTATGTGCTAATCATATCGATGAAGGAAACAACATGCCAGTATCAGATGCAAACGCACAGAATATAGATGGACTAGTGATACCAGCTTCTACTCCATTTATATTAACAGGAGATGGAAGTGATATAGATGGGGATATGCTGACCTACCAGTGGGATCAGTGGGATCTTGGTCCTAGAACCGATGTTAATCAAGGAGACAACGGCTTAAGTCCGATATTCAGATCTTTTTTTCCATCGAGCGATAAGAGTAGGATATTTCCGCGACTATCCGATCTGTTAAATAACACGACGACGATAGGTGAAACACTTCCAACCACGGATCGAGATCTACAATTCACTTATGTCGTAAGAGACAATCAAGGAGGTTGGGATGATGAGCAGATTACGATAAGCGTTGTGGATGTTGCAGGTCCATTTGAGATCACTAACTTGAACGCCCCAACTGAAATCTCGGGCAATCAAAATATACAGTGGAATATAGCTGGTACAGATGCCAATGGCATCAACTGTAGCGAAGTAGATATCTCCATCTTGGATATTAGAACTGGCGACGAAATCCTTGTGCTTGCTAATACTCCTAATGATGGAGCACAGTCTATAACAGTACCAACAGCCTTTCTACAGCAAGTAAGAATCAAAGTACAGTGTTCAGACAATATGTTTTTCGATATCAATAATGCAGATCTATCAGTTGCTCCAGCTTCACTTCCATGCAATGTATCTTCTGAAATAGATGATAATCCTATAGATGATGGTATTTATAGCTCAGATGTTGAGCTAGAGGCATCTGGGGTTGTTCCGTTTAGAGGTAGTGTCATATTTACTGCTGACAATTTTGTCAACCTGAACGGTGGATTTGAAGTTGCCAGAAGAGGAGATTTGGAAGTATATTTCTTGCCCTGTGAAGACTGATGGTACTCGGCTATCATCAAGAATAAAAAATAGGACTTTTTACGATCAGATATTATAGATTTGCACCCCGCAAAGTATCCCGCCCGGGTGCTGAAATTGGTAGACAGGCATGGTTGAGGGCCATGTGTC
>CAYYBR010000066.1:0-18742 GCA_964470035.1 uncultured Saprospiraceae bacterium | reverse complement strand
CTTAAGGTGTAATTCCTCCCCCTTAATCCCCCTCTAAGAGGGGGACACAAATCCTTTGTCGGTAATAAAAAATGTCCCCCTTTGGAGGGGGAGCAGGGGGAGGACTATCTTGTCCTGATATAGGTTTGCACTCAATGTTAATAGCAGTCAGGCTTAAGTTAAAATTTTCCCCTCTAAGAGGGGGACACAAATCCTTTGTCGGTAATTAAAAATTGTCCCCCTTTGGAGGGGGAGCAGGGGGAGGACTATCTTGTCCTGAAGTAACTTTGCACTAAATGTTAGCAGCAGTCAGGCTTAAGTTAAAATTTCCCCCTTTGGAGGGGGTAAGGGGAGGACTTGTCTTGAGATAGCTTGTCACAAAAAGTAAAACAGTGTCAGGATTAAGAAGTAGCCTAGATTAGAACAAAATAGGTCCGCTATATTTATAAGATAATTCAAGCATGCAAAAGGCTAATCCTTCGAATAATTATCATTACAACAAGAGACTGCATTCTCTAGCAAGAAGCCATAGGAAGAGTATGACCAAGTCAGCCGCAGCTCTTTGGAAATATTGCCTTTCTAGAAAACAGATGAACGGTTATTCTTTTAAGCGTGAAAGGCCAATTCTAAACTACATAGCAGATTTTGTTTGTCTAGAATTGCTACTAATAATTGAAGTAGATGGTTGGACACATGAAATTGAAGAAGTGGCACTAAATGATAAGAATCGAGACTTGGAATTAGAGGAAGTCGGTTTCAAAACTTTGAGATTCAGTAGTTGGGAGGTGCTGAATAGGATAGACGATGTTTCTATGATCATATTGTCGGAGGTCAAGAGATTAGAGAAATGCCTTAAGGTGTAATTCCTCCCCCTTAATCCCCCTCTAAGAGGGGGACACAAATCCTTTGTCGGTAATAAAAAATTGTCCCCCTTTGGAGGGGGAGCAGGGTGAGTACTTACCCAGAATATCCTTAGCAGCAACCAATAGAGTTCCGGTGACGATTATGGTGAAGTAAAACGTTTATGTTCTGATACGAGCTCAATCATAAATTATAAAAGACAAGCCTGGCTCTTTGAGCTGGGCTCGTCTTTATGTCTTACACCGCCTTCTGATAATTCTTAATTCCCATCTTCACTATTAAACCTTCATTACTTTCTACTTCCATATCTGCATCTAACCTTCGTGCAAATGATCGAATCAATGAATACCCAAATGACTTACTCTCTAGCACATTCGGTTCAACACCTTTTCCATTGTCCCTGACCTCTAAAAACAATTGATCATTAGACTCTTTAAGTAATATTTTTATCCAGCCTGCTTCTTGCAACTCGAAGGCGTGTTTTATCGAGTTTGTAATTAATTCATTAACGACCAGACCCAATGGTACCATGGTGTCTACATCTAGCATAATTGAGTCTATATCTGAATCGACATGAATCTTTTTTTGATCTACATGATAAGTAGAGAGAAGGTCCTTTACAAGTTTCGAAATATAGTCCTTTGAATTAACGCCCTTCAAATTATCATGTTGATAGAGGTCTTGATGGATAAGCGCCATAGAGTTGACTCTGCCTTTCCCCTCTTCTAGAGCTGATATCGCCTTCTCGTCCTTAAGATGTTTTGACTGGAGTGTCAGTAGAGCAGAAACTACTTGAAGGTTATTTTTTACACGATGGTGTATCTCCTTTAGCAGGGTATCTTTTTCTGATTCTGATTTTTTGATTTTTTGATTGAGTTGAAAGAGGTAATACAACAATCCCAATAAACCAAGAAGACCTAGGCCTAAAAGAATAGAAATATTGAGCGAAGCTCTTAGTTGACTTTCTTGAAGTTCATTTTGACTATTCAACAAGGCTATTTCTTGTTCCTTTTTCTCCGATTCATACTTTTCTGATAAATTTTCAAGCTGCTTTCTACTTTCCAAATTATAAAGTGAATCTCTATGCATCATTTCCTTTTTGACATACTTAAAAGCAAGCTTATTTTTGTTCTGCGCATTATAGATATTTGCATATTGCCCTGATATATCTACCATGCTATAATGATCAGAAGTGTCCACTTCAGATTCTGCTTTCTGGATACTTTCTAACGCTTTATCAAACTCTCCCGTTCTTCCATAATTGACAGATAATCCCAGATAGGCATTGGCCTTTTCTTGAGAACTTGCAACTTTTTGACGCAAATCAATTGTCTTCAATGAGAGATCTATAGCCTTTTTAAATTCTCCCATCTCCGAGTATAAGGATGACATATTGCCGTAAATCATTGAGAGATCTATATCATTAGGAGCACTCTCTTTTTTGTGAGAAGACTCAGCTGACTTATAATGCTTAAGAGCCTGATTAAAGTTATTTCTTTTTTTCTCTATTATACCCTTGTTTATCAAGGCGATGGTAATACCTCGCTGATTACCTTGAGCTTCTGCCATGACAAGAGATCGATCATAATAGGAAAGTGCTTTCTCGTTGTCTCCCAAGCGTCGAAGACCGACTCCTAATGCGTTAAGACTATTTGCTATAAAAGTCGAATCTTTAATGACCTCAGCAATACCAAGACTTTTCTGAAATGCTTGATTAGCATTGACATAGTCGCTCTTAGTTGCATGGATGCGACCATAAAAATAATGGCAACTCATGACCATGTATTGATCTCCAAGTCCACTAAATCCCTCGAGAGCCTTCTGAATAAGAGAGATGGACTCATCGATATTTCGCTGGTTATATTTAGCTCGCGATCTCCAGTAGTTTATCCGAAATGATGCGTCTGCATATTCCATATAAGGTTTGATCGCAGCAGCAGAATCAATGTACCGCTCGGCCAGTTCCGGCTCTGATCGCAGATAATTACTCCCTACATCTAGATATGCCACAGCTCTTGTGGAATCAGTCCGAGTGGTGGCTAATCTATCTAAAGCATCTTGTAAGGCGGGTGTTTGGCATCTAACAGGTATTTCCGCCAAACAAAAGAAAACTAAGAACAGCAACGTCGTTCGCCAGGTCATATGCAGTAAGTATTAGTGATTAAAGCGTGTACAAAAGATACTAGGATTATACAACATTGTTAATAAAACTCGCTGACAATTTGCTCAGTAGGTGGCTGGACGCCTGAAATTGAAGAAGTAGCTCTAAATAATAAGAATCGAGACATAGAATTAGAGAAAGTTGGTTTTACAACTTTGAGATTCAGTCGTTGGGAGGTGCTGAATAGGATAGACGATGTGTCAATGATCATATTGGCGGGGGTCAAGAAATTAGAGAAAGGACTTAAGGTGTAATTCCTCCCCCTTAATCCCCCTCTAAGAGGGGGACACAAATCCTTTGTCGGTAATAAAAAAATCTCCCCCTTTTGAGGGGGAGCAAGGGGAGGACTATTGTTTTCTCGGAAAGGGAGAACTAGTCCTGTTCTGAAATAATTTGTCAAAAAAGATATCGACAGAAAAGTTTCTTCAGACACGATGATCAAAATCGTCTGTCAATCAGTTAGCTTCATTCTCTAGTTGTACAGCTATTATTATAGTCTTCAGGACCAGGCACATAAAAGGAGGTCTTTTTGTATCCTTGTAGTGAGCCGTAAGAAGATTAGATTATGACACATCAGATATCCTCGTTAGAAGACTATAAGTCCACTTATCAAAAAAGCGTAGATGACCCAGAAGGATTCTGGGACGAACAAGCTAAGTCGTTTGACTGGATGCAGACTTATGATAACGTCTTAAGCTGGAATTTTGAAGAGCCTAATGTCAACTGGTTCGAAGGAGGAAAGCTCAATATCACGGTGAACTGCCTTGATAGGCATGTCGATGATAAAGGAGATGATACAGCTATCATCTGGGAACCTAATGACCCTCAAAAAGGGGTAAGATCATATACATATATAGAGCTCTTGGCATCAGTATGCAAGGTGGCTAATGCACTTAAGGCAAGCGGTGTACAAAAAGGAGACAGAGTAGTCTTCTATATGCCGATGGTGCCAGAACTAGCTATAGGATTACTTGCTTGCGCTAGGATAGGGGCTGTCCACTCTGTTGTTTTTGCAGGATTCTCTGCTCAAGCTCTTGCTGACAGAATCAATGATGCTCAGGCCAAGATGGTAGTCTGCTCGGACTATAACAATCGTGGGACAAAGGTGATCCCAGTAAAGAAGATCGTTGATGATGCCCTAGCACTTGGTTGTCCTTCCATCAAGCATGTATTGATGGACCGCAATACAGGAGGTGAGGTTAGTTGGACCCCAGACAGAGATCTGCATTGGGATGATCTAGTAGATCCACAAGACACATGGTGTGTGCCTGAACCGATGGATAGTGAGGATATGCTTTTTATCCTCTATACATCAGGAAGTACGGGCAAGCCCAAAGGAGTGGTACATACCTGTGGGGGATATATGGTCTATGCGGGTTTTAGTTTTCGCAATGTCTTTCAATACAAACCTGGTGACATCTACTGGTGTACCGCAGACATAGGATGGATCACAGGGCATAGCTATATCGTTTATGGGCCGCTTTTATCGGGAGCGACCACAGTTATGTTCGAAGGTGTTCCGACATATCCTGATGCCGGTAGATTTTGGCAGATCTGTGAGAAGTTAGGTGTCCATCAGTTTTATACTGCTCCAACTGCTATCAGAGCCTTGATGGCTAAAGGTGATGAGTGGCCTGCGAAGTATGATCTAAGTTCGCTTAAGATGCTAGGATCTGTAGGTGAGCCGATTAATGAAGAAGCATGGCACTGGTATGACAAACACATTGGTAAGCATCAAGTACCGATCATCGATACATGGTGGCAGACTGAAACCGGCGGAGTCATGTTAACTCCTTTACCGGGTATCACAGATGCCAAGCCTACATACTGTTCTTATCCTATGCCTGGCATACAACCTATACTAGTAGATGCTGATGGCAACCTCATCGAGGAGAACAATGCTGAAGGATTGCTGTGTATCAAGTTTCCTTGGCCGTCTATGATACGTACCACTTATGGAGATCACGAGCGTTGTCGCCAGACTTATTTTAGTACTTTTCCTGGGCTGTATTTTACCGGTGATGGCGCTAGAAGAGATGAAGATGGACGTATCAGAGTGATCGGTAGGGTGGACGATGTGATCAATGTATCTGGTCATAGGATGGGTACGGCAGAAGTAGAAAATGCTATCAATCAACACCCTGGAGTTATAGAAAGTGCTGTTGTAGGCTTCCCGCATGATATCAAAGGTCAAGGTATCTATGCCTATGTTATAACTGATGGACGAAGTGCCAGTGATGCATTTGACCAGGAGATTAAGGCGGTAGTTATTAAAGAAATAGGGCCTATCGCGAAACCAGATAAAATCCAGGTAGTTTCTGGTTTACCCAAGACCAGATCGGGTAAGATCATGCGTCGTATCCTCAGGAAGATCGCGTCAGGTGACACGAGTAGTCTCGGGGATATCTCTACTCTTCTCAATCCTGATGTGGTAAAACAAGTGATGGAAGGATCTCTGTAGGCCTTAGCATTCACCTTTAACTTGTTATCCATGAATCCTAGACTTCTCGAGGTTCTCTCTAAGTTTATAGCCTTGCACCAGTGCGAGCCGGAGTATATCATACGCGCTCCCGGTCGTATCAATCTTATCGGAGAGCATACAGATTATAACCAAGGTTGGGTGCTCCCAGCAGCGATTGATAAGGCTGTATTTTTTGCCGTCAAGCGAAATGATTCACGTAAGTGCAACTTCTATGCTTTAGATATACAAGAAGAAGCTTTTGTAGACCTTCCCATCAAACAGACATCGGCTGCGCTATGGATCAATTATTTAGAAGGAGCGTGCAAGGTGTTAGAAGATCGAGGACATGTAGTTGCTGGCTTCGATTGTGTGTTTGGTGGTGACATACCGATCGGTGCAGGATTGAGTTCATCTGCAGCACTTGATTGTGGTATGATCATGGCCATCTCATTAACCTCTGACATATCGCTCAGTGGATGGGATATCGTAGAAGTAAGTCATAAGTCCAACAACGATTTTCTGGGCATCCAAAGTGGTATTCTTGATCAGTTTGCTTCGGTATTTGGTGCTTCGGGCAAGTGCATGTCTTTAGATTGTAGATCTCGTTCTTATAGCTCTCATGATATAGACATGGATATCTATGAGTGGGTTTTGTTCAATACTAATGTCAAGCACCAACACAGTACATCGGGGTATAACGACCGACCAGCAGAATGTCGTCAAGTGGTGACTCAATTTCAGCAGCAAGGAGTAGAGATAAGTTCTCTCAGAGATCTACATATGGACGAGCTCATCCTTCATCGTTCTAAGCTCGACCCACTTCTTTTCAGTCGAGCTAAATATATCATCGAAGAAAACAAGCGAGTTCATGCATTTATAAGTGCCATGGACGATAGAGAATATATGGCTCTCGGTGATCTGCTCTATGCTTCGCATGAAGGACTGCAGCATCTCTATGAAGTAAGTTGTGATGAACTGGACCTTCTTGTGGACTTGACGAGATCCGAAGATGCTGTCTTAGGAAGCCGCATGATGGGTGGTGGATTTGGAGGATGTACTCTTAACCTTATCAAGTCCTCAGAAGTGGAGCGAGTGACGGAGACGCTACTATCATCTTACAGAGACATCACCTCCATAGATGCCGACATGTATAAAGTGGCTATTAGTAATGGCCTTGAAGTAATCAACTAAATCCTACATTAGTAGTTGAACAGTTAACATCTTTAAAGATAATCGCGTGAGCTATAATAAACTTACACCTGAAGAAGCAAGAGTTATACTAGATAAAGGAACAGAGCGACCATTTACAGGAGAGTATACAGACACTAAGACTAAGGGCATGTATGTCTGTCGACAGTGTGATCAACCGCTTTATAGCTCGGGAGACAAGTTCGACAGTCACTGCGGGTGGCCGAGTTTTGATGATGAGATCGAAGGTGCCGTAGAAAGAGTAAGAGATGCAGATGGCAGACGGACCGAGATCATATGTTCCAACTGTAAAGGCCATCTCGGTCACGTCTTCATCGGTGAGCGCCTCACTACTAAGAATACTCGCCACTGTGTGAATAGTATCAGCATGAAGCTTGTGGTTGAGGAGTAAAAGAGCTGAGTATCTGATTATCAATTTGTATATCATGGAGAGCTCCGAAGCTCTATTTGGATTGTTTTTGAAGCATATAAATGAGTGTGCAAGTGATTTTTCATTTCTATATTTTTTGAATTGATGAAATTGAAAGAATTCCTTCTTCGAAGCCCTGTCGTACAAGACCAGCCGTATTTTGGACTCTCATTTTGTTGATGAGATTTTTTCGATGAGAAATAACAGTGTGGCCACTGATATATAGCCTTTGAGCAATTTCTGCGGAGGTGAGACCATAAGAAATCAGGGAGAGAACTTCTATTTCCCTTTTTGATAAAGTGATTTGCATTGATATAATGATTGATTATGGATCAAAATTATATCGGGCAATCAGGTTAACACCCATACTAAAGTATGGCCTCGGATTTTTTTAGCCTTTGAATTTGAATATCTTTCAGAACCATACTTTAGTATGGGTATAATAGGGTTGATCATGTCGACCTTTACAATCATCAAAAGCAACTTGTACGTGTCGACCAAATACAAAATTCTTATCGTAGAAGATGATGCCGTCATCGCCCAACTCATCGAGCACCATCTCTTAGATTTTGGGTACCATGTATTAGATATCGTCCACGATAGTGAGAAGGCTCTTGATAAAATCTATAGCCTCCGACCTGATTTAGTGCTATTAGACATTAATATCTTAGGAACTAAGGATGGGATAGATGTGGCCCACGTCATAGAAGAAAAGTATAAGATACCCTATATCTTTTTAACAGCATATTCGGATTCTTCTACTTTAGAAAGGGCTCAAAATCTAAGCCCTATGGGGTATGTTGTTAAACCCTTCAAGGAGAGAGATTTATTAGCGACGATCACTATAGGGATGTCTAACTACCAGAAATTTCATGCCGAGTCGCAAGTGACAAAAGATGACATTAATAGAATAACAAAATCACCTCTCTCTGAAAAAGAGTTTGCTATCGTCAAGATGATTGCCAAGGGGTATTCTAACAGTCAGATTGCTAACGAACTTGAAGTCTCCGTTCATACCATCAAGTGGCATTCTCAAAATATCTTCACCAAGCTCGGGGTCAAGAATCGGACTTCAGTAGCACAATTGATTATGAGTATATGAGAATTGGAATTCTTGGTTTCTTTTTAAGCTTCACATCAGTTCTCTGTGCTCAAAATTGGGCTGACTCTCTTGCGCAATTTGACAAGGATACCTCCGCATTACATTTTCTAGATGAGAAAATCCGAGCCCTCAAATATGCAGATCCTCAAAGTACGGAGGAATTAGTAGTGATGTATGATTCATTAGCATCTCTGACTGAAGACACCTTTTATCTAGGGACTGCCATGTTGCACCAAGCAGATCGAATTTATTCACTTCAGAAGTATGATGAGGCATTGGAGCGATATATCGACATATTAAATTATCTGGAAAACACTAGTGAATTAGATCTATTGGCAAAAGCTAATAATAATCTGGGTTCATGTTATCAGGTCCGAAATGATACAAAGACAAGTACCGCTTATTTTGTGAAAGCGCTTGATCTATATAGAGTACTAAAAGACACGTTTTGGATTGCTAATGTGAATAGTAACCTTGGCTTGCAGTATCTCAATGACGGATATCTAGAAGAAGCCGAACCACATTTAGATGAGGCTATCAAAATTTATGATCAGATAGACAATAAAATATTCAAAGGCATTACATTATTAAACCGAGGTAACTTAAGGATCGAACAAAAAGCATATGATCAAGCCATCAGTGATTATGAGCTATCTAGATCATTAATTCCTGAGCAGGTCTCACCTCTGATTAATGCTGCATTAAAAGCGGGTATGGGCGCAGCACTTAGTCATCTAGGGTCTTATAGTCGGGCACTGCCCTTGCTCTTGCAAAGTTTGAAAGAAGCCGAAGCAATTAATCATGCGGATCAAATAAAAGAATCTCATAAGGCTTTAGCCGAACTGTATAGAGCCATCGGAAAATTTGAAAAGTCGCTAGTTCACTATGAGCAGTATATAGCAGTCAAAGATTCACTTTTTATTGTTGCGGAAGATAGTAAGCTGGCAGACGCTCTAACGAGATATGAATCGGAGAAGAAAGAAAATGAGATTGTACTTCTAAATTCTAAGAATGAAGTTCAAGAAACTAAACTGGCGGCTAGAAGTCGCCAGCTTCTTATCGTTGGGGTGAGTGCCATTGTTTTATTAGGATTACTGTCGCTTGTAGGTGTGTTGTACAAGAAGAACAGAGATCAAAAGAACATTATAGCAAGTGCCCTGAATGACAAGGATACTTTATTAAAAGAAATACATCATCGAGTTAAAAACAATCTTCAAGTTATTTCGGCATTGTTGACACTACAGACTAAATATGTAAAAGACCATCAAGCTATCCAAGCTTTGCAAGAAGGGCAAGGCCGAGTACAGTCGATGGCATTAATACATCAAGATCTTTACCAGCATGATAACCTAAAAGGTGTTAATACCAAGGAGTATTTTGAGAAGTTGGTTCAAAATCTAGTGCAGACTTATAACTCTGAAAATCGAGTGATCAAAGTAGACTACGACATAGACGCTATTTTGTTAGATGTTGATTCTATGATTCCTCTTGGTCTCGTTGTGAATGAATTGACCAGCAATGCACTAAAGCATGGCCTTAAGCAAGAAGGTACTGGAGAGATTTTTATTTCACTCCGTGAGCAGAACGGACAACTCGTCTTGCGGTTACGAGATACCGGCCCAGGAGCTGATATAGAAAATATGCAAACTAAGTCCTTTGGGTATTCTTTGATAAGATCATTTGCCAGACGACTAGATGCAGATCTAACTATTAAGAATCAAGAAGGCTTATCTGTACAAATGACTATCAAAAACTACCAGAAAGTAGCCTGACTTTTCGCAGATTTAACAGACTCTTTTAATTAAGAGAGACTTACTATACTTCACTTCACTTACCTGTTGCCAGGATAGCAACCCTAGATCAGAATCTTGAGAATATTTCTTCAGATCGATATCTAATTTATCTGATTCATAATGCGATAGAACTTCCTCACTTTATCCACTCCTATGATGTCCACCCCTAGACTGTCTAATGTTTTCCAGATAATCTTGCGGTCTGGTGTCCTCCAAAATCTTAATTGATAGCCAGCCTCATGCACTTCTGCTATGAATTTTGCAAGCCTTATTCTTTCTGTCACATTTCTACCTTTTCTCCGGCGTAGTAAGTGATACTTAAAGTTAGTACTGATCCATGGCATGATGTTAGGGGAGATACCTGCATCCACCAGTTCAGGCCTTCCATCGATAAA
Source organism: uncultured Saprospiraceae bacterium (assembly GCA_964470035.1). GTDB lineage: Bacteria > Bacteroidota > Bacteroidia > Chitinophagales > Saprospiraceae > JAJRXG01. Next base: position 8,372 of record CAYYBR010000066.1, on the reverse strand, counting down.
AAAGTAAATGTATCTCTCGTTGTTAATTATATCCCATCTTGGGTAACCTCCACTAAGTAAGACCTGCGTACGGCCTTGTTTCTTATCTAGTTCATGACGACTCACAAAATGATCTTTATATCTCGATATGGTCTGATGTAGTAGCTCTATACCTTCTTCATTATAGTTTTTGAGATCGACCAATAATATGTGTGGCTCATAAGGCTTCTCGGCTTCCAAGAATGGTACTAGATAGCCTTTTTCAAATTCTGGTTTTTTATGGAGCTTTTTAAAATCATGGGACACGATGATCTTTCCTTCCTTGAAGACGATGTCTACCTCAAGCGATGTAAAACCATAGTTAAGAGCATTATATATAGGTTCGAATTTATCGTAGTCATTATGTGCATGAGCTATGACTGGATAGGATATGTGCTCCTCTTGACTTAGTAGAGCAAATGATACCAACAATAGAAAGCAAGACACACTATGTCTCATGTTCTCAATATACAACCTTGGATTCTTCGATGTACCTTATCTTCCCATTATGAATCACAAGTCCCTTATCATCGACGGTCATCTAGATCTTGCTATGAACGCCATAGATTGGAATAGAGATTTGCGCAAGTCGGTAGAAGAGATACGTCGACTGGAACATGGGAAAACAGATCTTCGAGGAAGAGCTAATAGTACCATTTCTTTTGATGAAATGAGAAGAGGAAAGATGGGACTTTGTCTTTCTACATTGATAGCTCGGTATGCTAAACCTGATCACCCCTTAGGTGGGTGGCAAAGTCCAGAGCAAGCATGGGCTCAGACCTGTGCACAGCTAGCATGGTATAGAGAGATGGAGAGAGAAGGACAGATGAGGCAGATCACATCAGCTGAGGGACTAGAACAACATCTCCAACAATGGATGAGCGGAAGTACTGATGCTATAGGCTATATACTAACTTTAGAAGGGGCTGACTCTATCATATCATGGGACCACCTTCAACAAAGAGTCGACGAAGGATTAATAGCGATAGGGCCAGCGCACTATGGTCCTGGGACTTATGCTTTTGGTACTGATAGCGAAGGTAGCATCGGCGCGAAAGGAAAAGCTCTACTCCGAGAAATGGAAAAGAGAAATTTAGTCCTTGATGCCACCCACTTATGTGACACATCTTTTTGGGAAGCCATGGAGTGTTTCTCAGGTCATGTGTGGGCAAGTCATAGTAACTGTAGGAAGATAGTAGATCATAACCGCCAGTTCGCTGATGAGCAACTCAAGACTTTATTAGAGCGTGATGCTGTCATAGGATTACCGCTTGATGCTTGGATGATGATACCTGGATGGATAAAGTTTCAATCACATCCATCTAATACAGATATTAGGCTCGAGCATATGGTTAACCACATCGATCATATATGCGAACTAGCAGGTGATACAAACCATGTTGGCCTTGGGACAGATCTGGATGGAGGTTTTGGACTAGAGCAGACACCATCGGACGTCCATACGATAGCTGATATGCAAAAGCTCCCTGATATACTTGCTAGTCGAGGATATAGCGATGATGATATAGAAAAAATTATGTGGGGTAATTGGCTACGGAAGATTAAAGAAGTACTGAACTAATACTACATCTGGATAACCTAAGTGAAGAATGTCACAGTCTATAAGCATATTCGATATTTTTAAGATAGGAGTTGGACCTTCTAGTTCTCATACATTAGGACCTTGGAAGGCTAGTTTGGCATTCGTCCAGGGCATGTCTGGTATGGATGTAGATCATATCAAAGTTCATCTCTATGGGTCCCTATCTAAGACCGGTAAGGGCCATGCTACTGATAAGGCACTCGTCATGGGTTTGTGCGGATTGGATCCAGTGACTGTGGATGTCAGTAAGATCGATGATATGGTGGATTCTGTGATTTCATCAAGGTTCATAGAACTAGGATTTACGAAAGTGCGATTTGATCCTATAGAAGATATAGTTTTTGAACCAAGTACACATGAGCTTCATCCTAATACGCTCAGGTTTGTAGCTTATCATCAGCAGAAGGTTTGTAAAGAAGAGTTTTACATGTCTGTTGGTGGAGGTTTTATTGAGACGACTAAAGGTTCTTCCGAGAAAGATAGAGTTTGCGAGATACCATTTCCTGTTCAAACTGGTAAGGAACTATTGATGTATGCGTCTAATCAAGACAGTAAGATATCAGATGTAGTTTTGATCAACGAGTTAATCTGGAGGTCGAACGCCGAATTTGAGGAGAAGATAGAGCAGCTTTACAAGATCATGAAAACGGCAGTCTATAAAGGATGCAATACAGAAGGCACATTGCCTGGAGGACTTCAAGTATCTAGAAGAGCGAGCGGTATTGCAAAAGCACTGTTAGGGAAGGTTGAAACGAACTCAGAAGATGATTGGTTTCAAGAAGTAATAAAGTCGACCACGTCAAATAAATCTTTTGACGCCATTAGTAGATGGGTGAGTTGTTTTGCCTTAGCCGTCAATGAAGAGAATGCCGCTATGGGAAGGATAGTTACCTCTCCCACTAATGGGGCGGCTGGTGTAATACCAGCAGTACTTCTATTTTATATGCTTTTTGATGATAGAAGCAAGCCGTCCGACGTGCATAAATTCTTCTTGGTAGCTGGCGAAATCGGATGTCTTTTTAAGAAAGGAGCTACTATCTCAGCAGCTGTGGGAGGATGTCAAGCTGAGATCGGGGTGTCTTCGGCCATGGCTGCAGCTGCATTGTGTGAGATGATAGGAGGTAGTCCTGCTCAGTCTTTGATGGCAGCAGAGATAGCGATGGAGCACCATTTAGGCCTGACCTGTGATCCAATCGGCGGCTTGGTTCAGATACCATGTATAGAACGAAACGCTATGGGGGCGATGAAAGCGATCACGGCCGCTAACCTCGCCATAATGAGTGATAGTTGTAAGGCAAAACTAGATCTCGACTCAGTTATCAAGGCGATGTGGGAAACTGCACAGGATATGAATCACAAGTATAAAGAAACCTCAGAAGGGGGACTAGCACTAGCTCTGCCAGTTATTCATCCCAACTGTTGATCTGATTGCACGATCAGATATTTTATCTTGTAAGCCTTAACAAAGACCACTCTACAGAAGTGCCTATGAAAACTCATGAAGTATCTAACCAGTCTCCTCCACTAGAAGATGTCAATCTTTATGATATAGATCATCCCCTTCGCGAGATTACGAGATCAGGATTGGACGAACTATCCATAGAAAAAATACGTGAGTATGGTGCTTTGATGGGATCACCTAGATGGATCAGGGCAGGTGCGCTAGCTAATCAGCATGGACCTGTCTTTCATACACATGACTACAAAGGCTTTAGGATAGACGAAACAGAATTTCATCCTTCATATCACGAGTTGATGAAGCTTTCTATCGAATATGGCTTGCATGCTTCGCCATGGGAAGCTCGGACATCAGGTCGGCATCTCGCTCGCATGGCCATGTACTACCTTAGTGGACAGAATGAATCAGGTCATGGTTGCCCTATCACGATGACTTTTTCTTCAGTTCCTGCCATCAAAAAGTACCTCCCTCAAGCTGATGAATGGATTCCTAAGATCCTTAATGATAGCTACGATAGCTCTAATCGTCCTTACTATGAGAAAAAAGGCCTGACCATAGGGATGGCTATGACAGAAAAGCAAGGGGGGACGGATGTTCGTGCTAATACTACCAAGGCTATAGCTATAGATAAAAAGGGCTCTGGAGAGCCATATCTACTTACAGGTCACAAGTGGTTTTGCTCAGCCCCTATGTGCGATGCATTTTTGACACTAGCACAGACAGAAGTAGGCCTCTCGTGTTTTCTTTTTCCGAGATGGAAACCTGATGGCACAAAGAATGACTTTCGGATACAGCGACTAAAAGATAAACTAGGAAACCGATCTAATGCCTCTAGCGAAATCGAATTTGATGGAGCCTACGCCTGGTTGATGGGTGAAGAGGGTAGAGGAGTGGCTACTATCATAGAGATGGTAGCGCTTACTCGGTATGACTGTATGATTGGATCGTCGGCTATCATCAGGAGGGGACTCAACGAAGTGCTACAGCACATCCATCATCGCACAGTGATGGGCAAGACGCTTGCCGAGCAGGAGCTCATGCGCAATGTAGTAGCTGACCTAGCCTTAGAGTCTACAGCAGCACTTGTACTTACAACTAGGGTTGCACTTTGTCTAGATAGAGATCAGGATAAAAAAGAAAATCTTCTACTTAGACTATTGACACCGATAGGAAAGTACTGGTTGACAAAAAGAGCATCGCCATTCTTAGTAGAGGCTATGGAGTGTCTCGGAGGTAATGGTTATGTCGAGGATAGCATCCTGCCCAGATTGTATCGCGAAGCTCCAGTCAATGCCATCTGGGAAGGAAGTGGTAATGTTCAGTGTCTTGATGTCATAAGAGCGATGAGTAAGAGCCCTGAGATCGTAGAGGTCTTCTTCGCAGAACTTGAGAAAGCCAAAGGCTTTGATGCCGCATATGATCAGTTGATCAGTAATATCAAAACAGACTTGAGTCATATCGATGAATATAATGCTCGCCGGATCACTAATCAGCTAGCCATAGCTATGCAGGCTGCCCAGCTATATGACCTCTATGACGCCCAGTTCGCCAAGATATTCATAGCATCTAGGACAGATAAGTTAGGCCACTTCCTATACGGCAGCCTTGCTGATAAAGCATCCATAGATTACGTTCTATCAAAGATTGATTGGCACTAGAGTTTTTTTAGGTTCACTTTCGTAAATGTTGATGTACTATGAAGATCATAGACCTATCCAAGACTATAAGATATAATGCTGGAGACCCATTTTTTATGAAGGTGAAAATCAAGCACAAACCGCATAAGAAGAGTAAGTGGTTGATTCGGTACCTAGGACTGCCATTTAAATTATGGCCAAAGAACTTTACAGGTTGGGCTGATGACGAAATCAAAAAGTTAGGAGTACATTCTACTACCCACCTCGACGCCCCCTGGCATTATAGTCCTACAACAGGTGGTAAGCCTGCAAAGACGATCGATCAAGTCCCCCTGGAATGGTGCTTTGGCCCAGGGGTGGTAATCGACATGAAGCACAAGGAAGACTTTGACCCTATCACAAGTCAGGATATTGAGACTTTTTTGAATCAACACAATATTCAGCTGAAAGAAGGAATGATCGTATTGATCAAGACGGGTAGAGATCGTTTTATGGGTACCAAAGAGTTTTTTGCAAAAGGCACGGGGATGAGCGCAGAAGCTACCAAGTTCTTAATCGATAAAGGTATCAAGGTGATGGGCATAGATCAATGGGGCTGGGACTTGCCACTACCCCATCTTATAAAAGAAGCCAAGCGAACGAATAACTCTGAACTCTTCTGGGAAGCCCACTTAGTAGGTCATGATCATGAATACTGTCACATGGAGCAGCTAACTAACCTGGATGCTCTTCCATATACGGGATTTCATGTTTCAGCGTTTCCATTAAAGATTGAAGGCGCTTCTGCCGCTCCTTGTCGAGTTGTAGCCATCCTTGACGACTAAATCTCTTCAAGCTCTACCGTAAAGTGCCTCAATAGTCTTGCTTGTTTAGTGATACGATAACCCGTTTTTCTCTTGCGATTTTCTTCGACAGTTTGAGTTATCGTAGCTGCCACATAGTCCATATGCTGAAGAGAATAAACCCTTCTAGGGATCGCTAGTCTAAGTAACTCAAGTTCTGCTAGTCGATCTTTACCAGTCTTTGGATCTCGATCTGCCAGCAAGGTACCTATCTCAACACCTCTGATGCCTCCAGTGATGTAGGACTCCGCGCCTAGCACTTGAGCAGGATATTGATCCTGAGGGATCAAGGGCAAGGCCTTCATCGCATCGATATAGATGGCATGTCCACCCACAGGTTCTTGTATAGGGATATTGTTTTTCTTGAGTTGTTCTCCCAGGTAGTTTACCTGTGTATATCGATCATGTAGATAGTCATATTCGATCGCTTCTTGCAGTCCGACGGCTAAGGCTCCCATAGCTCTACCACTCATGCCACCATAAGTGAGATAACCTTCATAGATGATGGTGAAGTGTCCTAACTCTTCATGAAGTTGTTGATCACGCAGTGCTATGAATCCTCCTATGTTTACGATGCCATCTTTCTTAGCACTCATCCAGACGACCGAGACATCTTCAAACATCAAAGCCACAATTTCTTCTATACTATGGTCCCTATAGGCCTCTTCTCTTGTTTTGATGAAGTATGCATTCTCGGCATATCGGGCGATGTCCATATAGACTGGTATACCATACTTCTGGGCTATCTTACAAGTCTCTTGTATGTTCTGTAGAGAGACAGGTTGGCCGCCAACGGTATTGCAAGTCACCGTGATATTAATAAATGGTATTCTGTCTTTTCCGTATTCTTCTATGCAGTCCACAAGTCTATCTAGATCGATGTTGCCTTTGAATGGTACACTTACGCTTGTATTATAGGCTTCAGCTGCTGTCAAATCTAGAGCTGTCGCATTCCTCATCTCTATGTGCCCTTTGGTAGTATCAAAGTGCGCATTACCTGGGATGACATCACCTTCCTTTACCACGGCACAGAATAATATGTTCTCAGCGGCTCGTCCTTGGTGAGTGGGTATAACTAAATCAAATCCCATGATCTTCTTGATCGAGCGAACGAGTTTAAAGTATGACTCAGAGCCCGCGTAACTTTCGTCACCGATCATAATCTCTGCCCACTGATGTTCGCTCATAGCACCTGTGCCAGAGTCAGTGATCATATCGATGATTACCCAGTCACTATGCAGGTTGAATAGATTATAGTGAACTTCTTTGATTTTTCGTTTTCGCTCTTCGTGACTTCTGAAATAAAGAGGCTCTACGACTTTGGTCTTGTAAGGTGGTATATGAGGGAGTTGCATCCGATGAGGATTTATGTCAATGAATTAGGTGTTGATAAGAAATATTGGATAGAAAGGGTACTAAGAAACTAGTACGAATCTCTCTTCTTAATAGAAATGTGCGGGTCTGTCTGGTCGAATGAATCCATCAGTCTGTAAAAATATCAAAAACTTAAGTCTTGAAGAGAACGAAGAGGTATAAGAAAACGAACTAATTTTACCTTCAGTCCGTTATAAACACGATGTCACACAAAAAGCCACTTCGTCTATTTAGCCTTACGATGGCATTCTTTATGCTGATCGCCAGTACTGGCTTTAGCATGGACGTGCATTATTGTGACGGAGAAATAAAACGCGCAAGCGTCTTGGGAAAGGCCATGACGTGTGCCGAAGTTGAAGCATGCCTTATCAAATGCGGCAAACCCTATAAGTCTTGCTCAAGCCAAAAGAAAGGTTGTTGTGATAATCAGTCATTCGTTGTAGATTTTGATTTCGACGGGGCGGAAGTAGATAGTGCTATCTCTAGTGATAGCGATAAAGATGGTGTCCTACAGACGCAAGGACAGTATCTTGTTCTTGTGGATGCAGGTGACTCTTTTCTTACTGTATTCTATCGGCCACCACCTTTAACTAAGGATCTTCAGATCCGTTATCAGTCCTTCTTGATTTAGAGAAGCATATTCTTTTTGTAGCAGTGGGGCTCACGAGCTGAGCTTTCCATGTTTTGAAGTCTTAAAAGAATATGAATAAAAATGAAAAATGTAATTATAGTGATACTGCTGAGTTTCAGCATATCATTATGCACACTTAAGGGTCAGGGGCCTGCGATTATATCGGACAGTCCTATCATGCTTGGAGGAGAGACGATGATCTTGCGTACTTTGATTGAATCTCGCCAGACATCACAAGGGAGCTTCATAGCGTACCCACTTAATTTTCAGTACATCACTTCTTCGAAGTCTTCGGTGGCGATACAAGTGCCATTTGTCAACTTTACTTTTGACGGAAGTGATCCATCTGAAAGCTCGTTTGGTCTTGGTGATATTTCACTTGAAGGAAAGTACCAATTCTATCGTAAAGATGGAAGAGGTAAAACCTTTCGTGCACTAGTAAAGACAAGACAAATACTACCAACTGGAGACGAATTGAATTTTGAACAATTCAGCCTCGGCCAGTACCAATCTTATTTTGCACTTTTTGCGGGATATGAAGCCTTGAACCTTGGGATCACTAACGAGTTAGGCTATCAGCTTTCACCATCAGGAAATACTGATGAGTTGCGCTATAGACTGGGTTTTGGATTACCACTTCTGAAACCTTCTTATCCTGTTAATCAACTCAACCTATACTTCGAATACCAGAGTAGCTGGTATCCGGAATTTGACGAGTATATGCTTCTATATGCCCAAGGTATCCAGTATGCAAAAGGCAGATATGCACTAGAAGTAGCTGTGCAGGTGCCTCTCGTTCAGAATAGAG
>CAYYBR010000065.1:10774-18975 GCA_964470035.1 uncultured Saprospiraceae bacterium | reverse complement strand
AGAAAGAAGGTTTTGATTGTCCTGGATGTGCTTGGCCTGATCCTGATGATGATCGATCTCGAGTTGGCGAGTACTGCGAAAATGGTATAAAAGCCCTTGCAGAAGAAGCTACCAAGAAAAAGGCAGATCCAGATTTCTTTGCTTCCTATAGTATCCAGGAACTTTCGACTTGGGGCGAGTATGAACTGGGCAAATCGGGCCGGATCACACATCCTATGTTTTTAGCAGAGGGTGCTGATCATTATATGCCGATTACATGGGAAGATACATTCGTGAAAATAGCTTCTCATCTCAATGCGCTTGATGATCCCAATGAAGCGATATTTTATACTAGTGGTAGGACGAGTAATGAAGCAGCTTTTCTGTACGGGACATTTGCTAGAGCATTCGGTACTAATAACTTACCTGACTGCTCCAATATGTGTCACGAATGCAGCGGATATGGTCTGACTAAGACGCTTGGTATAGGCAAAGGAGCAGTGACTCTAGAAGATTTACACAACGCCGAACTGATTATAGTCATAGGTCAAAATCCTGGTACTAATCACCCACGTATGTTATCAGCTCTAGAAAAGTGTAAGGATAGAGGAGGGCATATCATATCCATCAACCCTCTCAAAGAAGCAGGCCTGATAAATTATACCAACCCTCAAAATCCAATTCGGATGTTGACTGGAGGTGTAGACCTTACTGACATCTATCTACAAGTCCAAATAAATGGTGATGTAGCATGTCTGAAAGCGATTATGTTGTTGTTGTTACAGATGGAAGATGAACAAGGTGGAGTGATAGATCATGATTTTATCGCTAACCATACCTCTGATTACCAGGAGTTTATATCGAATATCAAAGGTTATACTTTAGAAGAGTGTGTTACTCAGTCTGGTATCTCGCTTGCGCAAATACAAGCTGCAGCAGAGCTCATAGCCAAGAAGGAAAAGATCATTATCTGTTGGGCTATGGGTATTACGCAACATGCCAATGGAGTTCAGAATGTGCAGGAGATAGTCAACTTACTTCTGCTCAAAGGTGCTATCGGTAAACCTGGTGCAGGACCTTGTCCGGTAAGAGGTCATAGCAATGTACAAGGGGATAGGACTATGGGCATCTGGGAGAAGATGCCAGATGCTTTCCTTGACAACTTAGGTCGTGCATTTGGTTTTGAACCACCGAGGGAACATGGTTATGCCACTGTGCCTGCCATCCAAGCGATGCATAATCGAATGGCCAAGGTCTTCATAGGCATGGGAGGTAACTTTGTCTCCGCTACTCCTGATACAGACTATACCGCAGAGGCGCTTCGTCAGTGTGAGCTAACTGTACATGTAAGTACAAAGCCCAATCGATCGCATCTAGTTCATGGTAAAGAAGCATTGATCTTGCCGACGCTAGGAAGATCGGAGATTGATATCCAAGCAAGTGGTTATCAGTTTGTCAGCGTTGAAAACAGCATGGGTATCGTTCACAATTCTAAAGGAGTATTACCTCCGAAGTCCTCAGAGCTTAAAAGTGAAGTTGCCATCATATGCGAGCTAGCAGAAGCTACTCTACGTGGAGGAGAAGGACAAAATATTGCTTGGTCTTCGTTGAAAGATGATTACGATCTTATTCGTGATAAAATTGAAGCTGTTATACCTGGCTTTGATGACTATAATAATCGAGTAAGAGAAGGGGCTGGTTTTTATCTTCCTAATGGAGTCAAAAAAAGAGAATTTCATACAGCTAGCGGTAAAGCAATGTTTACTATCAATCCACTTCCTAGCCTAGATCGAAAGGCTGGGACATTCTTACTTACTACTCTGCGAGCTCATGACCAGTATAATACAAGTCTATATGGTCATGGCGATAGGTATCGAGGGGTGAAGAGTGGGAGAGAAGTCATCTTCATGAATAAAGATGACATGGGTGTACACAACTTATCAAAAGGAGATCTGATAGATGTCTATTCTACTTATCAAGGTGTAGTTAGGAAGGTAGAAGGATTTTCAGTTTTGCCTTATAATATACCGAGGGGGTGCCTCGGGGCCTATTTTCCAGAAGCTAATCCACTAGTTCCAGTGCACCTCGTTAATCCAGAGACACATACTCCCGTTAGCAAGAGTGTAGTGGTGGGTATAAAGAAAGGTGTGTTATAATGATTAGAGCTGCTATTCTGTGTCATGCTCAGATAAAAGATGCCTTTTTCGCCACTCGGCCTTCCAGTCCTTTTTTAAATAATCATCTAGTGATTCATAATAGTTGGCTGTCTGATAATTTGATCGACTCTTATCTTTTATATGAAAGTTGAGCTCTTGCTTTTCTAGATGGCATGGAGGTCTCCAGAGTACTAGCCATCGGATCTTATCTACAGTGGACTTTGAGGCAAGAAGGAAGAATCTTGTCGAGGATAGACTGTTCTGCGAAGTTAAAACATCGTGACGCGGAGAGATATTTTCATAGAAAGTGACTACCTGGTTGTCACTTTTTCGTCTTAGCTCTATTTCAGGTACCATGGATGCTTCACTGGTGAATGAAGTAATATAGATAGGATCATCAGATTTTATAGATGCTGATAATAAGCTTTTTAATTTCTTCTTTTTAATCTGATAATTATAGAGCTGCTTGGGCGTTAGGGTTTTCTCATCGTCGAGTCTAGGTGTATACTCAAATATTGATACAGATCTATCTGATAAAGCGATATCCGATGAGAGTAACCTGCTAAAGGAGTTTTCAAAAAAGACTAATTCTAATTCTCCGAACATGGTAGAAGAACCTTCATATTGTTGGAGATCATATTCCTTAGGTGTTGATACATATGATAAATACTCATTAGCAAGACCTAAGATGATCGGATGATGGTCTGCGTCGGTATGTTTGTTAAAATCTGCTATCAGGTTTTTTATTCTATATCCTGCCATTGTTGTGAATTCAGCGGGGAGAGATATTAATGGGACTTTTCCGAGATAGTGAACAGAGATAGGTGCTTCGTAGGGGTCACAGTCTTTTACTAAAAGTTCGGATGCAATGCTTCTGATTATCGGCGGCATGAAGCGCCTGCCACTATTGGGCTTAGCTCTACTGGTTCTGAAGCCTTCCTTAATTATACCCAACTTGCCTAAACTCGAATATCCGTCTTCAGAACCACCTGCAGTGCTAAGACCATAGGTGTGTTTATGGTTTGTATGAGGGACGGTACCATTTTCCAGATAATTATAACTGCCTTCATTGTTGTAATCATAGATGGTCTGGTCAGCTATATTTGGAAAGTCGTGATAGTTGTAAATCGGACCACTTATATTTTGAAAATCTCCTTCTTTGATGGCATCTATAACTTGTGTTGATAACCTCTTGGCAAGTGTTCTGACTTCAGAAGTATGCTGTTCTTTCCAATCAAAGGATATATCTCCTTCGGCTCCGTTGTAAAAACTAAAAGTGGAATTTGCGAAGTAGTTTTCTAAGATGATCCGCGCTGTGCCTACTACATCGCTATTAAGAAAATATGAATCAGGACCAGATACATTAGGGTGGGCGCTGATAAATATTATATAATTGCTATCTCTTTTTTCATGATCCCACGATAAAATAATTGATGCACTATCTTCTGTTGATGGAATTGTTTTGTGATTTGTATTCGTCGTAGGATATCCAGCTTTAGTATAGGGGAGATCGCCGCGTTGTCCATATGAAGTAATGTGGTCTATGTCGTTATTAAGAAACGCCGATAAGCTGCGATTACGATATAAGTCCTTTATCTGAAAAGATTTTTTCTCCAAGTTAGATTTTCTTTTGCAGGCGTATGCTAAGACTATAGAGTCTGAGATTCTCTCGGCGATAAGGTCAAACATGACTTTGTCGAATCCTTGCTTGCAAGAGGCATTGGTGTTGTATAAAGAGGAGGTGCTATAATTGCCAGGACTATTGTGCGTGTGAGTTGCAACTAAGGTATAATTGTCTATCCCTATGGTCAGCGGATATCCTAGACCATTTAGTTTTTCCTGACTTTTTATAATAACTTCTTTGTGCAGTCCACCTGGTATCGCCCAGAGGTCTGCTGTTGTAGTTATCAACTCTTCTCCATTAGTTCCTTTAAAGTAGGTTGTAGTCGCAGTTAACGAAGTCCATATACCATAGGATTTTTTCCCTGCTATGCTAAACCCTGCCATATGAGTACCTGGTCTCGGAGTGATATTGACTCGACCAGTACCTGACTCCATAAATTCAGAATCAATAAGGTCCGGCTTTTTACGTGGCTCGATGACATAGGTGAGATTAGAAGTATCTAAATGAGATATCCTATGAGTAACCCCTGAAGAAAGACTGATCTTCTCAAATGTAAAATGATCTCCAAAACATCTCTTTATACTGGAGCATTTCAATTCTGTCCCTGGGCAGCTCACATGATCAACATCAGAGTTATATAGATTGTGGAAGTTTACCACTGTGTTCTTAGGTAGTTTTATTTTGAATGACTTGACCGTATTAGGAAATTTTTTTAATTGTGTGTAAAAAGGTGATAGAGTGTCAAACTCTATTTCCTGAAGAGAGTCGAGATGTGTCAGTGTGATCTTCTGGCCTTTGAAGTTTTCTTTGCTATATAATTCGATATATCCTGAATCTATCTTATCCACTTCTTCATAAGGATCGTGACCTACGAACTCTGAAATGACGATCTCTGTTGTATCAAGATAAAAGTGATGTAGGGCGTAAGCGATGAGTTGGCCGTCTTTGGTGAGATGGATGGAAGTAGCAGCATCAAAATCCATATGTGTATTATTGACAAACTCTCTTCGCCATAGCAAGGATGAATTGGGGTCAAATATGGAAGGAGAACTCTCTTTTATTTTGAACTGTAGGAGATCAATCCAATTGTTGCCAGAAGATATAGGTTGAAACAGTCCATCATTTTCAGCACAAAAAGCCACGTATCCGAGATGCTCATCTATGAAGACCTGTATGTTCTGAAATTTCTTTTTAGATAGATCTGGAGGGGGGTAAATGGCGGTTAAATAATCAAATCCATCTGATATATTATCTGATTTGGAGATGTAGATATCAAACCTTTTTGGAAGTCGATCGCTGTCAGACCAAACAAAGCACAGGTACTTGCCGAGACTTCTATCAAATATGAGGCTACAGGCACCGGCTTTCACACCAGGTCTATCTATATAAGTAAGAGCGTGGCTCAATGACACATTATCTCTGATCCTAAAGAAATATATCCTTGCGTCCTCTTTTGATTCTATAGGAGTTGCAAGTATTCTTTCTTCATCATTCTCAAGGGCACTTATGCCTCCTACATGCCAGTACGCTTGAGGGACACCGTGATTTTGTAGTTGTATTACTTCGACTTTAGTCTTTAGTTTATGATCCTGTCTAGTGTGAAATCTGTAATCAAATAAAGGACTACCATCTAGTTCACTTAACCCTTTATGTAAGGCGTTTATAGGATGCTCTTCCTTCTGTATGGTAATTAACTCAGCTTTGACAAGAGATGTGTCACTCTTTAATCTTCCACCAGAAAGTATGAAGGCATCATTACGTATTCGTTGAATACCTTGTAGGTGATTGATTTGCAAAATTTTAGTTGAAGCATCACTTGGCATGTATGCTTGTCTATAGCGATTATCTTCATGTTCAAAGGTGATAACATCAGGAACTCTGGGTAGATTTTGAAATCTTATTAGCAGGTCAGATTTGTACCCATAAGTGGGTTTTTGCAGATAGCACTCTGACCCTGAAAGCACTATTATTAGTAATACCCAGAAACGCCGTGTTGCAGAAGCAATATCCATATCTTGGTTGTAATGCTATATTTGACCTCGTCAAATATAGCTTTCTTATTTAACGATATTTCTAACAACCATCATGATATAGCGTGCTTTGCACTAGTTTTGTTATAATTGACTAGCTAACTATAAGTATAAGGTGTAAATGTAGAATTTGACTATAATTAAAAAAGGCCCGATTCTCATCAGGCCTTTTATTATCTTATCCGAAAGGATCTTACCTCCCGCCGTCTAATTCATCCTGTAACTTTTCTAGCTCAGCCCACTTTCCATCAGCCGCAAGGCCAGCTTGTTTTGGCCAAGACCCCGGATCATGCATCTGATATCTAGGGCCAGCAGCTTCAAGGATGGCTTTGAGGGCACTAGTCTTCGTTTCAGAAAGTTTTCTAAAAGAAGTGATGCCTCCTTTATGAAGGAGCTCTGAGATCTTTGGTCCTATACCTTCGATCTTGGTAAGGTCATCTGAGGACTTACTTTTCTTCTTAGAAAACATCTTGCCCATCTCTTTTACTTCCCTCCGATCTACAACCTTTGCATCTCCAGCTGTTCTTGTTTCGCCCACTACCTTTCGACTCTTCTCTTTGGTTGCTGCTTTTTGCATGAGAGCCATCATCTGCTTCATGTCAATCTGCTTGACCACCTCTCTGATAACTTCTATTTCTTTAGTTACCTGAACCTCATTGACCGTTTTAATTTCTTTAACGACCTCGACTGGCACCTTCTCGACGACCTTCACTTCCTTGATTACCTCCTTGTTAACTATAACTGGTACTTCTTTGATAACCTCTATCTCTTTGATCTTTGTTTCAGTATTAGTAACAGGCACGTTTACTTTTTTCTCCACCTCTTTCATCACTTGTACCTCTTTTACAACTGGTACAGGCACTTCAGTGATCACTTTTACCTCTTTGATTTTCTCCTTAGTCTGAGGAACGAAAACCTTTTGTTTGACAGCTTTGAATTTATCTTCTCTTTTTATTACGGCTACTTCCTTCTTGATTTCTTTGACCTTCTCCTTGTTCACTACCACAGTAGTTTTGATCTCTTTGATCTTTTCTTTAAAGACAGGAACCTTGACCTCTTTAATCACTTCTTTGATTACAGGAACTTTGATTTCTTTAATCACTTCCTTTATCACGGGTACCTTGATCTCTTTGATTTTCTCTTTAAAGACGGGTACTTTGACCTCTTTGATCACTTCTTTGATCACCGGCACCTTGATCTCTTTGACGACCTCTTTTATAACAGGTACTTCTTTGATGATTTCCTTGATTTTGATCACCTCCTTTACTACAGGTACTTTAACTTCTTTGATCACTTCTTTGATCACCTCCTTGATCACAGGTACGGCTATCTCTTTTACTACCTCAACTTTCTTTATCTTCTCTTCTTTCTTGTAAAGAGGGATGTTTTTCTTCTCCGTTACCTTCTTGATCTTTTCGATCGTAGTTGGTTTTGCAACTACTTTGTTTGTGGTCAACCGTACCTCCTTTACCTTAGGAGGTGATGCCACCTTTACGACTTTCTCTTTTACAGACTTTGTAGTCTTTAAAGATTGTTGTCTAAAGATCGGATTATCACTAAGTATGCAGTCATAGGCGATTAGTGCTGCTTTTTCGGAGATGTTCGCCTTATTTATAATTTGCTCAATGAGCTTTGATTTTTCAATCATCTGATTCTTCTATTTATATTGTTATAGATATGATGACGGGGGTTATTTACCACCGTCTAGTTCGTCTTGAAGCTTATCAAGTTCTGCCCACTTTCCTTCAGCTGCAAGACCTGACTGCTTAGGCCAACTACCTGGATTGTGCATTCTGAACCTTGGTCCAGCATCCTCAAGAATCTTCTCTAACTTCTTGACATCAGCCTTTGAAAGATCTTTGAAAGTATGTATACCTGCATCGTTCAATAGAGAAGCAATCTTCGGGCCGATACCTTCGATCTTGGTAAGATCATCTTTTGTAGCCTTTTTGCCTGCTTTCTTAGTAGCCTCGGATTTCTTCTTGACTGTGGCCTTCTTTTCAACTTCTTTACGAGATATCTCTTGACGTGAGACCTCCACCTGTTGCATGTTTGCCATCATACCTGCGAGAGATTCGAAGTCTATTTCTTTCACGACTTCTACTTCTTTGATTACTTCTACTGGTACTTCTTTGACAACTTCGATATACTTCTCAACCTCGACGATCTTTTCTACCTCAACTATCTTCTCTACCTCCACAGGCTTCTCGACGATTTTTTCCACTTCAACGATCTTCTCAACTTCGACGATTTTTTCTACCTCTTTGATTACCTCAACAGGCTTCTCGACGATTTTCTCTACTTCTACAATCTTCTCTACTTCTTTGATAACCTCTACAGGTTTTTCTACTTCAACGATTTTCTCAACTTCGACGATTTTCTCCACCTCTTTAATTACCTCTACAGGTTTTT
>CAYYBR010000065.1:0-10674 GCA_964470035.1 uncultured Saprospiraceae bacterium | reverse complement strand
CAACTTCGACGATTTTCTCTACCTCTTTAATTACCTCTACCGGCTTTTCAACTTCAACGATCTTCTCAACTTCGACGATTTTCTCTACCTCTTTAATTACCTCTACCGGCTTTTCAACTTCGACGATTTTTTCTACCTCTACTTCTACCTCTTTGACAACCTCAACCTCTTTGGGTTTTGCATCAAGTTTAGCAAGTAGTCCGACTCTTTCTGAATTCCATCCATCCTGCTTACCTAGCCAATCTGCAAGTTGAGATTCTAGCCCTACCTTTTCATTGTTCCATGTATCTTCTCTGCCTTTTATGCCATCATTCAGGTCATTAAACTTCGAGGTCCATGTGGCAAGTTTGCCTTCATAGTCTATGCGATCCTGGCCCCACTTGTCAGCTTTAGCTTTCCATTCTTTATCGAGATTGTTATACTTGGATTGTATGTCAGCTAATTTCCCATCATAATCAGATTTCTCCTTATTCCAAGCACTAAACTTGGATTTCCAGTCAAGGTCTAATTGGTTGTACTTAGCATCCCAATCTGCGAGTTTAGTTTCGTAGCCTGCTTTTTCAGTATTCCAACCATCAAATTTTCCATTCCATTCTGCATTCAATCCATCATACTTCGTGGACCAGTCAGTAAGTTGGCTGGTGAATCCTGCTTTCTCGGTATTCCAATTAGAAAGTTTAGCATCCCAGTCGTTTCTCTTGACATCGTAGTCTGCTTTTAAGGAATTATATGCATTCTGGCTATTGTCATATTTAAGACTCCAGTCTCTTTCTTTATTTGCAAAAGAACCATTTAAAAACTCTCTTCCAAGTAACCATCCTAGAAGGGCAGCTCCTAACATGAATATAAATGGTAGTATCAAGCAAAGTGGGCAACCTATTAGCCATCCGATAATCCCGAGGATCAAAGCGATAACTAGTACCCAGAAAATAAATCTTGAATTCATTATTGTTGATTTATAGTTTTGTTATTTTAAAGTTACTTCGACACGGCGATTTTTCGCACGACCTTCTTTTGTGTTATTAGACTGGACTGGCTTGTCAGGTCCATATCCATTTACCTTCATTCGGGCTAATGAGATGCCTCCATTACGCTGTAGGTAGTTCTTGGCAAAATCAGCTCTTTCTCTAGAGAGGTTAATGTTATAGTCTTTGTTACCGACACTGTCGGTATGTCCATCTACTGCTAAGCTCGCACTACTTACATTGTCTAAGTAGTAGATAAGGTCTGTAAAATCAGTTCTTTGCTGCGTACTAAGAGAAAGATTGTCTGAGTTGGTAGCGAAGTACAAGGTGATCGGTTTTCCAAAGAGTCTATCTTTTATAGCTGCCAGTCTGCCATCATTATTACCCAGTGCACCAAATGCGAGAAGAGCTCCTGTCTGTAGAGTGTCATTTCTAAACCAGTTTCTTTCAGTAAGTTTTGACGCTAGAGTAATCCTGTTAGAGGCGATGCCCTTATCTGTGAAGAGCTTTTTGATGGTGTTAGCCCTAGCTAAACCTAAGTCTCCCAAGATGCTGTTGTTAGTCTCGTCACTATGATAATAACCAGTTATGGTTAAGCCTCTTTCCTTATTAGTACTTAGATGATTAGATATCCTTGATACCGCTCCACTAAGCTCTGAGTTGAGTGATGTTGGCAGTGCAAAGCCTGATTCTCGAAACCTAAAGTTCCTACCAACTTCTCCACTATAAAATAAGCTTCCGTCTCTGACCGACCATGACAAGTCACGATCCTTAGATAATACAGCTGGGGCTGCTACGGGAGCTGCGGCTTTAGCTGCGGGTGCCGCGACACTTGGGCCGCATAGATATCTGTTGCATAAAAATAGCCCTACTATGATCCATATAATCAATAATAGAAGTAGCCATAAAATCCTACTATTCATAATCTTATTTAAGTTTCTCGTTTATAATAAAATGCTAGAGTTTGGACTCTTGGGGGTACCGGAATTTTGGGATGATCTATAAGACAATCTTAAGACTTTGTCTAAGCAAAAAAGTAACTGATTTGCCTAACCTTTCTCCATAAAGATCATCAGATCCTGTCTTCATCTCTCACTCTTTGAGTACAAGAGTTTATGAGATGATGACACAAGGGTAAGTTAGCAAACGCTATCTACGGAACCAAGAGGAAGAGGATTTAATCTCTAAAGTTTTATTGACTCATGAGCTCGGAGTGTACACGTAAGATCTGTGGTATGATCATCTGTACACCATCGTTGTGTATGACAAAGTCTGCAAGCTTTACTTTTTCTGTCTGATCAAATTGCTTTGAGATGCGTGCTTCGACTTGCTCTCGACTTATATTGTCTCTTGAGGTTGTTCGTAATATGCGGACCTCCAAAGGCGCATCTACCACAACGACCTGATCAAAACTCTTGTAAGATCCCGTTTCGAATATAAGCGCACTTTCTTGCATAACATATGATGCATTGACTTGCTCCGAGCTCCATTTACGAAAGTGAGAACCAACAGCAGGATGGACGATGGCATTAATCTGTGCTAGCTTAAGATTATCTGCGAAGACGATGGATGCTATATGTTCACGGTTGAGTTGCCCACTACTAGTATAACTATTCTTACCACAAAGCTTGATGATACCTTCCTTGACTTCAGCATCTTCAACCATGATCTTCTTAGCTTCGATATCTGAATTATAGATCGGGACGCCTAACCACTGAAAGATAGCAGCACAAAACGACTTACCTACTCCGATGCCGCCAGTTACACCTACTAAAGTCGGTGTCTTTGGGTGTGGATCAATATTGCTCTTTTTCATTAGGAAAGTCTCCGTCTTTTACATCTTTGCTGTAAGCTTCCGCTGCCTCTTTTATCACATTGTAAAGCTCTAAGTATCGCCTTAAGAAACGTGGTTTGAAGTCTTTTGTGATGCCCAGCAAATCATGAGTGACTAGAACCTGTCCATCAGCATGAGGTCCAGCTCCTATACCGATAGTTGGGATGTCTATCGAGGAAGTAACCTCTTTAGTGAGCGAAGCTGGGATCTTTTCGAGTACAATGCCGAAGCATCCTGTCTCTGCGAGTAACTTAGCATCCGACTTGAGCTTGGCTGCCTCGTTATCCTCTCTTGCTCTCACAGTGTACGTGCCAAACTTATAGATAGACTGTGGCATGAGTCCCAGATGACCCATCACAGGTATGCCTGCTGATAGTATGCGCTTTACTGACTCTACGATCTCCTCTCCACCTTCTAGCTTTACAGCATGCGCTCCACTTTCTTTCATGATTCTGATCGCGCTTTCTAGTGCCTTCATAGAGTTGCCCTGATAAGTACCAAAAGGAAGGTCGACCACGACAAGCGATCTTTTTACCGCTCTAATCACTGAGCTTGCATGATAGATCATCTGATCTAGGGTGATTGGCAGGGTAGTCTCGTGCCCGGCGATCACATTAGATGCACTATCGCCAACTAAAAGGATATCTATGCCCGCTTCATCTAAGATGCGTGCCATGGAAAAATCATAAGCAGTGAGCATGGAGATCTTTTCTCCTTGCTGTTTCATATTACTTAATACATGCGTCGTTATCCGCTTGATATCTTTCTTCGCTGCTGACATGTAGTAGTTAGTTTATAAGCGCCAAAATAGGGTATTTCTACTGCTACTGTCACATTGTCTGTCTTTTTGTCATATGCGAGGATGCTTTTATGCATGAGTGGCAGATATTCAGTGTGTTTCTGCTGTTGGCACATAGATTGACACTTTCACTTTCGTAAATGATTTAGACAAAAAATAGTAATACATAGAATGGGTAAAATTATTGGAATAGATCTCGGTACTACGAACTCTTGCGTAGCAGTGATGGAGGGAAAAGAACCGGTCGTTATCCCCAATGAAGAGGGTAGAAGAACAACACCATCTGTAGTCGCATTTCTTGATAACGGAGAGCGCAAAGTAGGAGATCCGGCTAAGCGTCAGGCGATCACTAATCCGCAAAAAACGATCTCATCTATCAAGAGATACATGGGTCGTAGATATAGCGAACTAGAGGGAGATCAGTCTAAGGCTGCATACAAGATCGTCAAAGGTGATAACGACACTGTGCGTGTTGAGATCGATGATCGCAAGTATAGTGCTCAAGAGATCAGCGCTATGGTTCTTCAGAAGATGAAAAAAACAGCTGAAGATTTTCTTGGCCAAGAAGTTACAGAGGCTGTGATCACAGTGCCAGCATACTTCAATGATTCGCAACGTCAAGCTACTAAGGAGGCTGGAGAGATAGCAGGTCTGGATGTCAAGCGTATTATCAATGAGCCAACAGCGGCCGCTTTAGCATATGGACTAGATAAGCAAGGCAAAGATTCGACTATAGCAGTATATGATCTCGGTGGAGGCACGTTTGATATCTCCATACTAGAGCTAGGAGATGGTGTCTTTGAAGTGAAGTCAACTAATGGTGATACCAGATTAGGAGGTGACGATTTTGATGAAGTTATTATCGATCATCTTGCCGAGACATTTAAGTCTAACGAAGCCATCGATCTTCGCAAAGACCCTATGGCTCTTCAGCGTCTGAAAGATGCAGCAGAGAAAGCAAAAATCGAACTTTCATCTTCTACAGAGACGGAGATCAACCTGCCATACATAACAGCTGTAGATGGAGTGCCAAAGCACTTGGTACTAAAACTGTCGAGAGCAAAGTTTGAACAGTTGGCCGATGATCTAGTAGCGCGAACTCTTAAGCCTTGTCAAGAAGCACTAAAAGATGCGGGTCTGTCGAAGTCAGAAATCGATGAGGTAATCCTAGTAGGAGGCTCAACGAGAATACCAAAGATCCAAGAAGCTGTAGAGCAGTTCTTCGGAAAGAAGCCTAACAGAAGTGTGAACCCAGATGAGGTAGTAGCTGTAGGTGCTTCTATACAGGGAGGTGTGTTAAGTGGGGATGTGCAGGATGTGCTTCTTTTAGATGTAACACCTCTATCACTCGGTATCGAAACTATGGGTGGTGTTTATGACGTAGTTATCGAAGCGAACTCTACGATTCCTACCAAGAAAAGTAAGACGTATTCGACAGCAGCAGATAATCAACCTTCGGTTGAGATCCATATCCTACAAGGAGAAAGACCGATGGCTAATGATAATAGATCAGTCGGGAGGTTCATCTTGGATGGTATACCACCAGCGCCTAGAGGAGTACCTCAGGTAGAAGTGTCCTTTGATATTGACGCTAATGGTATCCTGAGTGTTTCAGCTAAGGATAAAGGAACTGGCAAAGAACAGAATATCAGGATAGAAGCTTCTACGGGGCTTTCTGATGAAGAGATCGCTAAGATGAAAGCTGAAGCTGAAGCAAATGCAGAATCAGATAAACAAGCTAGAGAAAGAGTAGACAAGCTCAATGCGGCAGATACCCTTGTTTTCTCAACAGAGAAGCAGCTCAAAGAGTATGGTGACAAGATTCCAGCTGATAAGAAAGAAGCTATAGAAACGGCTGTTGCAGATCTTAAAGAAGCACATAAGACTGAAGATCTAGCAAAGATTGATGCAGCGTCTGAAACATTGAATACAGCATGGCAGGCAGCTAGTCAAGATATTTATGCTGCTCAACAAGCCGCAGGTGGAGCAGAAGGAGCTACTGCTGATGCTGGCGGCGATGCCGCTGGTGGAGGGTCGGGTGATAACGATACAGAAGATGTAACTGACGTAGAGTTTGAAGAAGTAGACGATACAAAATAACATAGCTACTACTGAAAGAGTGCAAAGGGGCGATCTGATGATCAGCCCCTTTTTTTATGAGCTTATATCCATCCTACTTTTTCGCGCCAACTGTTGTAGGCTTTCGTCCTAGTTTTTAGATCTGATGGAGGCTTTCCTCCTTCTTGCTCTGTGCGTGCTCTGATCTGGATTGTATTCTCTTCTAGACTAGTTAGTCCTATCGAAGCTCTTCGCTGATTGACTAGTTTTATATCATCATAAGGGTTCGGACTAAGCAGACCATGTAGATCCCAATCGTACTGTGTCCCGTATAGTTGAGGTAGGCCTTGGAAGACTGCTATCCTATCAGAAAGATAGGCCACATTTATAGGATCGATTAAGCCTTGCTCTTTTTCCTTCTCCATAAGACGAAGACATCGACGCATAAAGCCTGGATTACTTATCGAGTGCTGTATGACTAACCAAGCAGCATCGCTTGCCTCTTTTCCAATCTTGGCTATCGTAGGATAGCCGATGTCATCTATAATTCTTTCAAGCTCAGAGGTGTTTTTTAGATGAAGAGCTTCCATCTCAGGGTTGTAGCCATCGTTGAGCTCTCCAGTTTCTAGTAATATCTGACGAAGCTCTAAGTCTGCTCTTTTCATGGAGATGATGCGCTTACTGTACTGTGTGAAGACCATCTGCGCTAACTTACTTTTGCGAAGTCAAGAACTCCTTGAAGGCATCTATGGCCCTTGCTCTATGGCTCATCCTATTTTTTATCTCTGCTGCTAGCACACCAAAAGACTTGTCATATCCTTCAGGTATAAATATAGGATCATAACCAAAACCACCCTGGCCCATCCGCTCTATAGCTATGCTGCCTCTTACAATTCCTTCGAAAAAGTGATGCTGGTCATCGGCCCACGTAGATATCACACATCTAAACTGTGCATCTCTTTTTTGATGGCCATCTAGTGCAGCTAGGAGCTTTGTCATATTAGCTTCACTATCACCATGTATACCGGCATATCGAGCGCTGTAGATGCCTGGTGCTCCATCTAAGGCATCTACTTCTAAGCCAGAATCATCAGATATAATATGTGTATAGCCGAGTGCTTTTAACTCGTCAGATTTTATCTTTGCGTTGGCTCGCATGCTATCACCATCTTCTATTATCTCATCGTGATAATTGATGTCAGTAAGACTCTTGAGCTCAATACCACAAGGAGTTAGCATCTTTCTGATTTCGACAGTCTTATGTTCGTTATGTGTTGCGAGTATATAGGTAGTCATACTAAGCCATGATATTTTTTCAGTGACATCCATAAAGCCTTGCGCTCTTCTGGACGATCGGGTAAGTCACCTAAAGACCTAGAGAAGATGTATGTGGTATTGCCCACCTTACGTAACCCATATGGTCGATTATCGATTTGCAACTGAAATTGTCTCGGATGTAAACCAAATGATAGAACTAAACAATCTTGGGTGCTGGTGAGCTTGACATTGTCTTGTTTTGATAGCTCCTGGACGCTTGCCTTTGTTAGATCTTGCTTAACTGATGAAAGAATTTTTCCTAATAGCGTTTCACTTGCCTCATTTTTTGAGCCGTTAACCAAAAAGACATTGATATCTGCTCCAAGAGTTATTAGTCTAGAGATATCTATGATGTTATAGTAATCGCGATTGATCGGCATAGAAGTATGGGTCATTTACGAAAGTGAATATAAATCAAGTAAAATATCTGCAATAATACTGTGACGAAGTAGGGGAGTGTTAGGTGTTTTGGACTCATATATTATATACCTTTGTCGTAGCAAAGCTGACATGATGAGTATCCATATCCAAAAAATCACAGACTCGAGGTTATCACAAGTAGATTTTAGCGATCTGCCCTTTGGGAAAATCTGTAGCGATCATATGTTTGTGATGGACTATGCTGATGGTGTCTGGCATCCAGGGAAGATAATTCCGTTGGAGAATTTTTCTATTCATCCTGCTAATCTTACTCTTCACTACGGCCAGTCGATATTTGAAGGGATGAAGGCTTCAGTGAGTCATGATGGCACGCCTCTTTTGTTCAGGCTTGATAAACACCTTGAAAGAATCAACGCTTCAGCCGTCAGGATGTGCATGCCAGAATTACCTGAAGATATCTTTTATGAGGCCATCGAGAGACTTGTTGATATTGATAGAGGTTGGATTCCGCCACAAGCAGGAAGTGCCTTATATGTGAGACCATATATGTTTGCCGCCGATGAGTTTATCGGAGTGCGGCCGTCTGAGACATACAAGTTTGTGATATTTACCTGTCCAGTTGGACCTTACTATACTAAGCCTGTGAGCTTGATAGCTGAAGACAAGTATGTCAGAGCAGTAGTCGGTGGTGTCGGAGAAGCCAAGACCGCTGGTAATTATGCTGCTTCCCTGTATGCTGCTAAAAGAGCAAAAGAGAGAGGATACGATCAAGTCATGTGGATGGATCCGATAGAGTTCAAATATATCCAGGAGGTAGGTACCATGAATATATTTTTCGTCATGGATGGAAAAGCATACACTCCTAATCTGAGTGGGACGATACTAAAAGGTATCACAAGGGATAGCTTGATCACCATCATGAAAGGTCAAGGCATAGAAGTTGTTGAAGCACCATTGTCAAAAGAACAAGTTATTGAAGCACATGGGGCAGGACTTCTGCAAGAAGTATTTGGTAGTGGAACTGCCGCGGTAGTCTCGTATGTAAATAAGATCGCATTTGGGGATCATGTTATTGATCTAGATGTGGACAACTATAAAGTGGCACCTTCTTTAAAGTCATATATAGAAGAGCTTAGAGCTGGAAAGAAAGAGGATAAATATGGTTGGATTCAACCAGTCCGCTCTCTTGCTACCGCTTGATTTTGTTATAGCCAAAGTTGTAAAGGGCTAACTGTTTTGGGTTAAGATTCATATGATGTTTTTTTGGCATATATATTGTGCTAATTTACTTGAACCAAAACCGATTGCTCTATGCTCTCACGCTTTTTTGTTTGCTTGATAGTTTCATTTTCTATTGTACCCCTTATCGGCCAAAGTACTTCGATAAATCTCAAAGTTTTTTTAGAAGGCCCGTATAACTCCACAACAGGGAGGATGGATACCAAGCTACATGATCTAGGATATCTACCTGGCATGCAACCCAAAACCTTCTTCGCGAAGGCAGTATCGTCAGAAGATCCTTATAATCCTCCAACTCTAAAATCTTCAAATACTTTAGACGTATCGCTTTATAGCCAACGAAGTGTAGACTGGATCCAAGTATCTATCCTCGATGATGGGGGAAAAGCGGCTTGGGTTGGCACCCTCTTGCTCGAATCAGATGGACAAGTCATAACTAATCATATAAAGAACTTGACACTGGATGAAACCAAATTGTATCGGGTGTATGTAACTCACAGAAATCACATGCCGGCCCGAAGCCCTCTTTTGAGCGTAGAAAATAATGAGATCAGCTTTGACTTTACTAGAGCGGATACAGTTGGACTCAAAGACATGGATGGTACCGTAGTCATGCGAGGAGGAGCATTGAGATCTCTGGCAACAGATGGATATATAATCGAGAAAGCCGATATCGATAAGTGGGAAGACTTTAATGGGCAAAACTCTAGCTATCTTCTTGCAGATATAGACATGGATGGTGACGTATCCGTACATGACAAATCCATCATCCTAAGTAATCTTGATGCTTCGATAACATTGGAGTAATATTCATGCAGTACTCTTAGATTTGTAGTTCGGATAGAGTATGAGCAAGTTAGAACTGAGAGCTGGTAAAGCAGCTTTTCAAAAGATTCAAAAAGAGGGACTTTCATCTAAGGATATATATGGTGTTGTTGCTGCTGCAGGTGGTCCTAAATGGTTTACCACTTATGGATTGGTACGATATCTAATAGCTGATTTATTAGATGGAGAAGATCAAGAGATGCACTTTTTAGGAGCATCCGTGGGTAGTTGGCAGATGGCCACTGCACTAACTAAGCATCCAGGCCAAGCCTTAGATCGACTAAGACATGCCTATGCAACTTCGATTTATCCTTCAGCTAACCCTTCGCGCGAAGAAATATCAGAAATCTGCCATCAGATTATAGTAGAAGCTGTAGGATCCGATATAAACCATATCCTCACACATCCATCAAGGAAGTTAGAAATCGTAACCGCTCGCGGAAAAGGGTGGCTAGCAGAGGATTCTGATGTTAAAAAGGGACTCGGCTTTGCATACGGATTCTTGTCCAATGCGATAAAAAGGAAAAATCTCACTCAAGTTGCGGAAAGAGTGATCTGGCATAATCGTAGTGAACTGATCTATGAAGTGGACCAAGGCATACTGCCCACGACTAAGGTAGAGCTCGATAGTACTAATCTCATCCCAGCACTAAGA
Source organism: uncultured Saprospiraceae bacterium (assembly GCA_964470035.1). GTDB lineage: Bacteria > Bacteroidota > Bacteroidia > Chitinophagales > Saprospiraceae > JAJRXG01. The sequence continues at coordinate 601 of CAYYBR010000065.1, read as the reverse complement.
GCAAGTGGGACTATACCTTACATGATGAAACCCCTTAAGGATTTACCTCAAGGACCTCAAGGAACGTATTGGGACGGGGGATTTACAGATTATCACATCTCTCTTCCGTACAAGCGAGGCATCGTGCTCCACCCTCATTTTTTGCCCTTTGTCTTGCAAGGTTGGATGGATAAAAAGCTCCCTTACCAAAGAGCCGCTCCTGCGTATATGATGAATCATGCCTTACTCATATCGCCTTCATCATCCTATATAGAAACGCTGCCAAGAAAGCAGATCTCTGATATGAAAGATTTTAAGTACTTCGGATTGGATCAGGACAAGCGCATAGATTATTGGTTGAACATATCTGAGAGAAGCCTTGAGCTGGGAGAGGAGCTAAAGGAACTTTGCCAATCTGGCAAAATAGCCGAAGTAATAAAGCCTTACTAAAAGGAAGATGCCCAACACCGAGGCGGCACTGGGCAATCGTCATCATGAAAAAGGTATGTTGTATTATATCGTTAATGCAAAGAAGTATAATTCTTTTGTAACAACCAATTATCTTCTGTAAAAAATGTATAATAAGAATATAAAATTCGCAAGACTGCATTCAGTCCTGATT
>CAYYBR010000064.1:14862-18999 GCA_964470035.1 uncultured Saprospiraceae bacterium | reverse complement strand
ATGTATAAGAGCGTTATATTAATCAATGTTTACATGATTCATTGATATATGCTCTATACTACTCTTGGACAAATGTCTAAATATATATTGATAATCTTTATATCTATTTGCTTTCAAATGTCAGTGAAAGCAAGTCATATCATCGGTGGAGATGTGTCCTACGAATGCTTGTTTGTTGATTCGGTAAACCAGACCACTACGTTGATGGTTGAGTTTCAACTCTTTAGAGATGGTCGATTCAACCCTGACACACTTGCGGCAAGGTCCTTTGATAATAACGCAGAGTTTGGGGTATACAGAAATTTAGGTAACACTGGCAATTGGCAGTTTGTAACCAAATTTGGCCCTTTTGATCTTTCACAACCAGAAGAGGTTGTGCCGGTGAATGATCTTGATTGTTTAATTTTTGAGCCCACTCTGATGGTCATTAGAGGAGTGTATCGATTTGAGGCAACCTTACCCTGGGTCGATGACGATTATATGATATCATTTCAGCGATGTTGTCGTGGCGTAGGTATTACTAATCTTGTTGAAGCCTCTGGAGAGGGATCTGTATTCGAGATACAGATAACTCCAGAAGGATTGAGAAGTTGTAATGATCCGATATCATATAGACAATTTCCCCCCTCTGTATTATGTGCTGGATTTCCATTTCGCTTTGATCATTCTGTAGAAGATAGTGAGGCTGATAGTGTTATATACGAATTATGTACTCCATTGTCATCAGGAAGATTTATACAAGGGACTAATCCTAACTTACTAGAAGAATGTGATAGAGTACAACCTGACCCTGCGGGCTGTGGCCCAAATGACTACAGAGAGGTGCAATTTGTACCAGGATTCTTCTCGGAAGAAGAACCGGTAGCTGGAGATCCTGCATTGGGGATTGATCGATTTACTGGCCTGATATCAGGTACTCCCAATATCACTGGCGAGTTAGTCATGGCTGTATGTGCAACAGAGTTTCGCGATGGGGTGGTTCTTTCAAGGATAAGAAGAGATATGCAATTTGTAATTACTAATTGCGAAAGAGATGTGGATGCATCTATCGCCACAGATAGAGTAACTACAGATGGAACTTTTGAGGTGTTTTCATGTGGAGATCTCGATGTGCAGTTCATAAGTACAAGTACTAATGTGGCCTTTATAGATGATTTAGTATGGACATTTGATGTGGAAGGGACGGAGGTGACTACCACTGAGACAGATCCACTCATCACATTTCCAGGTCTGGGTATATTCAGTGGTAATCTCGTTCTAAATCCTGGTTCTTTTGTGTGTTCAGATAGTGCTGATATTGAGGTTAGGATTCTACCAAACTTGGAAGCAGATTTCGAATTCGAACTAGATACCTGCTTAGCTCTACCTGTCGAGTTTACGGACCTAAGTTCTACTGAGGCAGACCGAATCGTAGAGTGGGATTGGTCTTTTGGTGACGGTGCCAGATCTTCATTTATAGATCCTGTACACCAGTTTACCACGACTGGTTTGATGGATGTGACTCTGCGAGTAACCGATAATAATGAATGTGTCGACTCAACGACTCAAAATGTGCTTTATACGCCTATACCTGAAGAATTGGCCATATTGCCCGATTTCTTTATCAATTGTTCCCCAGCGTCTATCACTTTTGATAATTTGTCTGAACCGATAGATAGTACATATGATATTCTCTGGGACTTTGGAGATGGAACCGATGGACCAGAAACCCGAGATCTCAGTCCAACTCATATATATGAGGAGCCCGGTATCTATACAGTTAGACTTATGGTTACTTCTCCTCAAAATTGCATCGCAGCCCAGACCTTCAACGAACTTATCGAGATCCGTGATGGATTTGACATTGTTTGTGATTTTTTCCCTGAGAACCCAACTATTCAAAATAATACTGTCAGCTTTTCGGGGTCATCATCTGTGAGTGGAGAATTCTTATGGGATTTTGGAGATGGCACCACTGCGATTGGGCCTAACGTAAGCCATACCTTTCAGGATACCGGTGTTTTTCTAGTAACACTAACACAGCGTAACCAGGAAGGCTGTTTTGATGTAGAAGAGAAAGAGATTTTTGTTGCACCTGTCGTAAATCTATTATTTCCAAATGCTTTCACTCCTGACGGTGACGACAAGAATGACTTTTTTAGAAGCCAAGGTTTATTCAGTCTGTTACGAGATTATAGACTGCAGATCTACGATAGATGGGGGAAGATTGTGTTTGAATCTCAAGACCCAGAAGAAGGGTGGAATGGCAGATTGAATAATACTGGACAGTTATTACCTTTAGGCGTATATACATATCTAAGCACCTACGAAGTACCTCGGTTTGGGGGTATTGAGAGGCGAGGTGTGGTAACCTTAGTAAGATAACATCATAAATAATATGAAAAAGAACATCACTAGCTCCATTGTTTTGGCCGTCTTTCTAATGATTTTGGGCACTTCCTGCAGCAGTGAGGATAGATGTTTCACCTGCACATTAAATGCCACTACGGTCGACGTTTGCGAAAGCAATGTTGAAACAATAGCTGCTAGCAATGGCCTAGAAGTAGAGAGTCTAGAGGAGTTTATAGATCTTATAACTCCTACTGGTTTTGTTTGCACTGAGATAGAATAGAACGAATAATCTCACATTAAATAAAAATATATGTGTGAGATAGCTCAGAAGACCATATCTTCGCGGTCATTTTTAATGCAGAGATCATGGATACAATAAGTAGTATACACGAAGAATTAACAGCAAAGAAGGATTTTCCTTCATTTGGACCTGGAGATAATATCTCAGTGAGCAGTCGGATTGTGGAAGGCAGTAAAGAGAGGATTCAGGTGTTTAAAGGAGACGTCATCCAGATCAAAGGCAAAGGCGCTACAAAGACTTTTACAGTACGTAAGATGTCAGGCAACTTTGGAGTTGAGCGGATATGGCCGCTTTCTTCTCCGAGTATCGTTGATATAAAGGTGAACAAAAGAGGTAAGGTGCGCAGAGCTAAGCTCTTCTATCTACGAGAGCTAGTAGGTAAGAAAGCTAAAATCAAAGAGCGCAAACAGAGCACTAAAAAGTAGTAAACTTGCCAAAGGTAGCGACTACTTCATTCCTAGTTACAGTACTTTCTATTTTAGTTATCCTGTCCTGTCAAGAGCCTCAGGTGGATCATTCTTTTATAAAGGATAAGTGGCTCATAGTTGAGGCATACCGTAATTCGGCAGCGACCAGTACGCTTGAAGAAGGATATTTTCACTTGCTTACGGATACAACCTTTGGTACAAACATATTTGGGCAAGAGGATATATATCCTATGGAGATTAATGATGAGGGATGGGTCCAATCCTTGCCTCAAGTTATCCAGTATTCAGTTGATGTGGTACATGATGACTCACTCGCGATTTCATGTGAGATCCAAGGATTCAACTTTGAGTTTCTTGTTTTACGAGACACCACAACTTTACTCCAATAATCGTCCTGCAGCAGGATATATGACTTAAAAAGACTTACTTTTGCATAGAGTTAATCCTCGTAGCTATTAATGGCACATCGAGGTATGGTTTATCCAATTAAATTAAAAAGAAATGGCAGTAAAAATCAGATTGGCCCGAAGAGGCCGTAGAAAGCAACCGTACTATCACATTATCGTTGCTGACGCAAGAGCACCAAGAGATGGAAAGTTCATCGAACAAATTGGTAGCTACAATCCAATGACAAAGCCTGCAACCATAGAGCTTGATAGAGATAAAGCTCTAGATTGGTTGTTAAAAGGAGCTCAACCTACAGAGACGGCAAGGGCCATCTTACGGTTTAAAGGTGTCCTCTACAAGAAACACCTTCAGAGAGGAGTAACGAAAGGCGCGATGTCTCAAGAGGAAGCAGATAAATTGTTCGGAGAGTTCGTTGAAGCAAAAGAATCAAAGGTTGCTGCAAGATTCGAGCAGACGAAACAAGAAAGATTAGAGTTCTTGAAGCAAGTGTCGGGTTCTCCTAAGAAAGTCTATGTAGAGCAAGCTGCAGCTACTGAAGCCCTCAGTGACTTCCAAGAGACTGCAGAAGCAGCAGCAGCTCCGACAGCAGAAGCAGAAGCTCCAGCAGCAGAAGCAGAAGCTCCAGCAGCAGAAGCAGAAGTTCCAGCAGCAGAAGTAGAAGCTCCAGCA
>CAYYBR010000064.1:0-14762 GCA_964470035.1 uncultured Saprospiraceae bacterium | reverse complement strand
GCAGAAGCAGAAGTTCCAGCAGCAGAAGTAGAAGCTCCAGCAGCAGAAGCAGAAGCTCCAGCAGCAGAAGCAGAAGCTCCAGCAGCAGAAGAGGTTGCTACACCGGAAGAAGTCCCAGCAGCAGAAGAAGCACCCGAGGTGAAAGAAGCTGTAGCTGCAGAGACTACAGTTGCCACGGCAGCTTCGGAAGAAGAATAAGTATTAGATTATCCTGATTTGCTTTGAGCGCTCAAGGCAAATGCTATATACATGATATCATGAAAGATTTAGACCCAAAGTATGTCGCTACTCTTGAGAAGATTAAGGCTGACATACAAGCCTCTGAGCATCTACAGACTTACTTAGACGAAGAGGATGAGTCATTCTATGACCAGTTAAAACTCGCTTTTGAGCCTCAACTTGATGCTCTTCATCAAGAAGTTGCGCAAAATGATCCATTGGAAATAGAACCTCTTGAAGAAGGCATGTTGGACCCCGCGTTTGAAGGATTGTTCTTGCCGCGGATATTGGGGTACTCAGTGCTACGTGGAACTCTAGATGACGGCTATAAGTATATCAGACCACAAGAGCACTTTAAGAAGATCTTGCTAGCGATATGTAATTCATTCAACTTTGATATCCTGAAACAACGGATAGGTCAGACTGTGGAAGTTGGGTTTGCTCTGAGTAGTGATATATGGATAACGAACCTCATCTCAGAACTAGATAACAAATTTGTCAAAGCATTCTTGCAGGAGCATAAGTTATCGAAGTATAGTGATGTCAGATCGCGTCACACAGATTACTTGAGATATTCAAAGCAGTTTAGTTCCTTTAATTTTTTGACAGCAACCAATGTTCAGACTTCTCCTGAACTGAAGATTGAGTTTAAGTCTATATCCAAGTTTCTCTTGTATAGGGCCTCACTTGGTAGCCAACCGGGTAAGAGTGTCTATGAATACATAGTTAACATCCTATCTAAACCTGAACTGGGTAAAGGCGATGAACATCTTCATGTCCTTTTACTCATAGCAGCAGCATTTGATCTTCAGCCTGCGGCTCAGCAAAAACTGGTAGATAGGCTCAATGAGTATGCCGATTATGGAGAAGAAGAAGAAATCTTTTTTGAGGTGCTTCGCAATATGCAAGCGAAAGGATATAGGATCGAAGATCATGACTATGCACGCCTTCATAGCATTGTAGAACGTACTAATCTTCAACAATTCAAGGAGTTTGTTGCCACTGTTTCGACTATAGACACTATAGGCTATATCAACCCGGATGCAGTTGAAGCTGCTCGCAACTATCATAATTCAAATCCTGGCTTATCAGCTCAGAATGAGTGTCTGAGAAATGTTATTTACGGGAAGTTCGAGAGGTTTATGACTGCTTTGGCTGAAGAGGATTTTAACGAATACTTCGAGCTCAATAAAGTGTTTACCACTTACATGAATGCCTTTGACAATGAGAAGTTCAATCAGCAGATCAAGGGCATAAGCATGAAGTATGTCAAGAAGCTCCTCCGTAAGTACACCGAAAAGAGAAGTAAAGACTACCAGGATATTAAGAAATTTGTATCTGCTGTCTTCCTCGATCTCGGATTTTTGAAAGAAAAGGCGGTCAAGGAGCTCTTTAAAACTAAGCGCAAGAAGGTAGTCGCAGCATCCTAGTTCTTACTGTGATACGTCAGTCGAGGTATCGTCATGGAAGATGATCAGAAATATGAAGGCACTTACTAAGGCCATACCAGCTGGGACTAACCAAATGGCATCCCATAAGTGAGTATTATCTGATACTGTATACTTTTGCACTACCCATCCGCTCGCATATGAGCCTATGCCCATACCAATGCCATAGGTAACTAAGGTGATAATACCTTGAGCACTTGCTTGTATCTCTTTTGGTGCAGCCTTGTCTACATATATCTGTCCCGTCACGAAGAAGAAATCATAACAGATCCCATGAAGAATGATGGCAACATATAGCATCCAAACAAGTGTGTCATTATCTCCGTAGGCAAATAGGATATACCGAAGTACCCATGCTGCCATCCCTATCAGGAGCATCTTCTTCACGCCAAGTCGCTTGAAAAAGAGCGGGAGGAGTAATAGAAACAATATCTCTGACCATTGCCCAAATGCCATCTTGCCTGCAGCATTTTCCATGCCTATTTCATTAAGAAAAGGATTGGCCCAAGCAAAATAGAATGAGAGGGGTATTGAAATCAGCATAGAGCAAATAATAAAGATGGTGAAGCTCTTGCTTTTGAATAGGGCTAACGCATCCAAGCCTAAAATATCCGATATCGTTGGTCTCGTACCTTTTTGAGAAGGTGGTGTGTGCGGGAGCGTAAAACAATATAAACCGAGAGCAAGACTGCAGCCGGCAGCAAGTTGAAACTGCATATGTGAATCTTCCCATCTTAAATAACTCAGAACGTAAGCCGCGATTATCCATCCTATTGTACCTAATACGCGCACGATAGGAAACTGACTCTTCGGATCATCCATCTGATGAAAGGATATAGTATTGGCTAAGGCTATTGTGGGCATGAACAAAAGAGTATAAAGTAGGATGACCCAGAAGAAGGTCGAAGGATCTGTCATACTAGAGAGATACCAGAGTATGGCCGCTCCAACTATGTGAAGTACAGCTTTGACGTATTGAGCAGGGAAAAACCGATCAGCGATCATACCTATGAAAAAAGGTGATATGATAGCACCCCAACTAACAGTACTGTAGACTGCACCTACTTCAAGGCCACTAAATCCTATTTTCGTGAGATACGTCGCGGCAGTAGCATACCAACAGCCCCATAAAAAGAACTCGAAGAACATCATGGTCATCAGTCTGCCTGATGTAGAAGGATTTAAACTCATAGCTCAACTTATGCAACCAAAATAGTCATTTACGAAAGTATACCTATACTGAAGCTAGCGCTCTCTCAAAGTCTTCTTTTAAATCATCGATGTCCTCTATACCTACGGATACTCTAACTAATGTATCACTGATGCCGTGTTTCTGTCTTAATGCTGGATCAACATTGAGGTGAGACATGCTGGCAGGATGCATGATCAGTGTATCTATATCGCCCATCGTAGGAGCTAAGGATGGAAGGTCTAAGCTATTCATAAGAACTATGACTTGCTCAAAAGTGCCATCCAACTCAAAACAAAGCATGCCTCCGAAAGTCTTCATTTGCTTTTTAGCGATGTCGTGAAATTTGTGACCAGTAAGACCTAGATAACTCACCGTCTTGATGGTCCGATGATCGACGAGATAAGAGGCTAGTGCTTGAGCATTAGAAGAGTGTCGTGCCATGCGCAGGGGTAAAGTCTTCAGTCCGTTATAGGTGAGCCAAGCGTCAAACGGGTTGCAGTTAGTTCCTAGAAGTTTCATGGCAGACCAAACTTTTCTTTTTCTTTCTTCTGTGTCGCCTATGATGATTCCACTTATACCGTTGCCGTGGCCGTTTATGTACTTCGTTGTTGAGTGAATGACATAGTCTATCCCAAAATTCATGGGTTGCTGGATAGCAGGTGAACAAAACGTATTATCTACTGCGGTCAACACATCATGGCCCTTAGCCAAATCAGCAATAACGGACAAGTCCACACAGTCCAACGACGGATTAGATGGGGTTTCAAAATAGATGAGTTTGATGCTATTGTCTTTTCCTAATGCCTCATCGACTTGTGTAGCATCCGTGAGATCAGCTAATACGACCTCTATCCCGTAGTCGACCATCTTTTTTAAGATGAGCTCAGTCGTACCGCCATAGAGATTGCCTTGGGTCAAAATCTTGTCCCCAGATCTTAGTTCCGCCATAAGCAATGTTGTTATAGCAGACATGCCAGAACTTGTCATAATGCCCCAAGGAGCTGAAACTTCAGCTTCGCAGGTCTCGAGCTCTGCTATTTTAGCTGCTACTGCATCTATGGTGGGGTTAGAAAACCTGCCATACAGATGACCTTTCATAGGGTCTTTGAATATAGACATGCCTTCTTCCACTGAACTGAGTTCAAAAGAGGAGGTAGGGTAGATGGGGAGTTGATGGGACTTAGTCGTCCGATACTCATTCTCATAGTGCAAGCACAAGGTCTGTAGCTTCTTCATGTTGTATTTTCCGATCGCAAACGAAGATAAAGAGCACAATCGACTAAATTTGCGAGGATTATATGAGTAATTACGAGGGTCAAGGCCAGGACGGCGATTATGTGTACAGCTCTACGATATATGTAGATAAGGGACAAGAGCCTATGAGGATTGATAAGTTCTTGATGGGGAGGATAGAAAAGGTGTCAAGAAATCGTGTTCAATCTGCTATCAAATCAGGTGCTATCCTGGTCAATGAAAAGCAAATAAAATCCAATTACAAAGTCCGACCGGAGGATACAATCAGACTTCTCTTGCCAAAGGACCCTAGTGAACAGCATGAGATAGGTCCTGAAGACATCCCGATAAATGTAGTTTATGAAGACGAATCCGTCCTTGTTTTAAACAAACAAGCAGGCCTCGTTGTACATCCTGGGATTGGAAATTATACGGGTACCCTAGTCAATGCTCTAGTACATCATTTTCAGCGAACTGATCTACCTGTGCTGCCTTCAAATACGTCTGATCGTCCGGGCCTTGTCCATAGAATAGATAAAGATACTACTGGTCTTATGGTGGTCGCTAAAACCGAATATGCGATGACTCACCTCGCAAAACAGTTTTTCGATCACACCGTCGAGCGTAAATATCAGGCTTTAGTCTGGGGGAACTTTGAAGAAGAACAAGGAACGATAACTGGAAATATAGGACGCAATCCCAGCAATAGATTTCAAATGACAGTTTTTGAGGATGAAGAGATAGGGAAGCATGCCGTCACACACTACAAGGTCTTGGAAGATTTCTATTATGTAAGCCTCGTAGAGTGTCAGCTAGAGACTGGTAGAACTCATCAGATAAGAGCTCATATGAAGCACTTAGGCCATCCTCTGTTTGCAGATACAAAGTATGGTGGACATGAGATTAGAAAGGGCACCGTATACTCGAAGTATAAGCAGTATGTGATGAACTGTTTGAAAATTTGTCCGCGCCAATGTCTTCATGCAGGATCACTTGGGTTCATACATCCGGAGAAAGGGGAAGCTATGAGATTTGAAGCTGAACTTCCCGATGATATGCATCAGGTACTTGAAAAATGGCGTAACTACTTCAAGAGTAAAGTGAGATAGCCTTCAGAATTGTTTGGTCCTTAGTGACACAAGTGTGCATGCCTCTTGCACAAGTATGCCCATTTGGGCTAATTCAGACATGAAGGATTCATCTTCTGTACCTGGATTAAATATAACTCGACGAGGATTAATCTCTCTGATATAATCCTTATACAACTCCAATACACTTGGGTTTACATATAAAGTGATAGTGTCGATCATAGACATCTTAGGAGTTCCACCGTTTATTTCTACATCGCCCACCATAGCATCACTTCTTCCTACTCCAAATACCTCATGACCATACGATCTCAGCATATGTATCGCTTGATTGCTCATTCTTGATGGATTAGTAGAAGCTCCGATTACCAATACTCTCATATTATCTGGATTATTGAGATAGAACAAAAAAAGAGAGCTCTGGGTTGTCAGAGCTCTCTCTTTCTATCAGTCGGCATGATTGAGACGGACGCAGAGTCCAGAGGTTTCTTAGAAAGAGAAGTTAGTTCATGTTCTATCTCCTTTGCTCTCTAAGGGATAGTTGCCTTTATCACTTGAGTAAACATATCCCAGTGCATCCATGCTGAGTATCCTCATTGTTATAATAAGTAGGGCCCTAACCAGGTATATTTTTCCGCTTGTGCTATTATATGTCTCTGACCTCGAAAGTAGTTTCCCATCCCTCATGTCCCGCCTTACTCTCAAAATGCCAATCATCAGGATAACTTTCTTGCAACCGAGCTTTTATATATCTTGACCCTGTTCCTTCATTGATCTCGTTTTGAGTCTTATGGACATCACCGTCAGCAAGAATATGATATCGAGTTTTCTCATCTTCCTTAGTGGCAGTAACATAAAATGTTAACCCATCTTGCTCCCCGCTCTTATGAGTAATTCCATTCTCTATAATGGTCAATAAAATCGCAGGGGGGATCATTGCAAACTCATCAATTCCTTTAGTCTCTAGCACATACATTTCTTCCTTCCGGAAACTCATTATTTCTAAATGAGCCCGACACAATTCTAGTTCTTTTATCACCGGTATTAACTTCTTATCAGAAATGTCGTTTAAAATATCAAATTCTTTACTCAAGGCAAATAACAACTCCACACCTTTAGGAGGGTTGCGTTCGATCCAATCAATAGCAGACGTGATTGAGTTGTTAAAAAAGTGTGGTTGGATATTCTTTTTTAATAATTCTAATTGTAATCTGCTAGAGGTTAGTTTGGCTGCTTCTTTTTCTTTTCTCGCTTCTCTTTCTCTTAAGGCAATTCCAATCAAGTTTACAAAGATTAGAAACCCAAATCCTACATAAAGAAGAAAGTCATAATATTGTACAAAGACAATCAAAACTATAGACAAAGGCACAAGTACCGCCAAGTTGATGAAAGCGCCCGAACGTTCTAGATATTTGGCTCGACCACAAATAATTGCTGAAATAATAAAACCAGAAATCATCGTCAACCCTGTAGCAAAATCATATCCATAAGGTATAGAAAAGAACAATCCAATGAACAAAACAAAAGTCGGGATCATCCAAAACAACTTGAATTTAAAATCAAACATGTAAAGGAAGAACAATGGCGTCAGCAAACTGATTCCAACCGTTACCCCATAAATCACCTGTAATCTCGTCCAATGCATCGGATATGGATAGGCGTAATAAGTAATCAAATATTCAATAATGATCAGCCCAAAAAAGAAAAGGCACACTAAGGAAAATGCTAATGAAGTCGGTTCGTCTCTATTGATAAAATAACGCACAAAATAGAAGAGACCAATAATCAAAAACAAGCCGGCGTATATATGTATGAAGGCTGTAGCCAAAAGGGGTTCAACAAAAAAGTCTTCAAACTCTGTCAGGTGAATCAAATAGATTCGAAATTTCGCCCCATAAAAATTAGAGTACTCGATCAATACCTCATGATCTCCTATTGTAACTGACTCTCGCGGCAAGAAATGAAATGACTTGATCTTTCCAATTTGCTCCTCTTGTTTAGATGCCCCTGGCAAACCATTGGTGCCAATTAGATCACCGTCCCAATACACCTTATATGACCCCAAGATGGAAACTCCAAGCCCTAAAGGCGACGAGCGTTCATAGGGTTCATTAATGGTAATGCTCTTCTTTATCCAAAACTTTCCTCGTTCAAGAAATTCTTCATCTTGCCAAGTTGTGCCATCTTTACTATAGGCTAATGTTGAAGATGATTGATTGATTGTCTTTCCTGGTTCACAGGAAGTCAACAAAAACACAACAATCAAACAATAAAACCATCTCATGACACAAATATAAGTTCCTGAAACTAGGCAAAAGTGTGGTTGGCCTCATCCTTTGAGCAGTTGACAAGTGATTTGAGACTGCAGCCATTCTCACTTCTATATTTGAAGAAAAAACAGATAACCATGAAACAAATTCTACTCCTCTTGATCGCCATCAGCTCGATAAACATGATCTTCTGTCAAGAGATTCCTCTTTCTATAGAACCATATATTTTTGAAAGCGAAAAAGGTGATAAAGTGAAAGCCGAAATGGGCACCTTTGCAGTACCAGAAAACAGAAACAAATCCAACAGCAAGACGCTCCAACTGAAGTTTGTAAGATTCAAATCCACCAACCCAAACCCTGGCCCTCCTATCGTTTATTTGGCTGGAGGTCCAGGCGGTTCTGGTATTCGTTCAGCGCAATATGATCGATTTCAGCTCTTTATGTCAATGAGAGCGATAGGTGATGTAATCGCCTTTGATCAAAGAGGAACAGGGATATCGGAAGGACCAATCCCATATGAAGGGTTTTGGATGTCAGATTTCGCAAAGCCAACAACGGAACAAAGTGCGACAAAAGTCGTTGGCAGCGAGACAATCAATGCGGCTAGCTACTTCGAGGAAAACGGCACCGATCTTACAGGATACAATTCCAACGAAAGTGCCGATGACTTAAATGACTTGCGAATAGCGTTAGGCGTTGAAAAGATAAGTTTGTGGGGCATTAGCTATGGTTCACATTTGGCATTAGCCACTCTAAAAAGGCATGAATCAAAGATTGAAAAAATCATCATCGCTGGAGTAGAAGGGTACGATCACACCGTAAAGCTGCCAAGTGACCAGCAAGCTCTATTAGAAAAAATAGACGCTCTGATAAAAGCTGATCCTGAAGCAAGTAAGGCCTACCCTGATTTCTTAGGCGATATGGAAAAACTATTGAACGTCTTAGATGAAAAGCCTCAAATGGTCACTTCCGTACACCCGTTAGCAGGAACTGACATTCAAGTGGCCATTGGAAAACTGGACATGCAAATGCTGATATCCTGGACCCTAAGAGGGCCAGAGAGTTTTGCCGATCTTCCATTGATGATTTCACAAATGCTAAACGGAGATTATAGCTCGATCAAAGAGCATGCTGTCTATACCCACGTCGGTAAATTTCAAGGCATGGCCATGAGTATGGATGTTGCTTCTGGAATTTCCAAAGCGCGAAGAGAAAGAATAAAAAAAGAAGCGGCCTCAACCTTGTTGGGCGATGCCATTAATTTCCCATACTTCCAGCACCGTGCAGAATTGCCATCTCTTGATTTGGGAAAAGACTTTCGTGCACCTTTTTATTCTGAAATCCCAGTACTCTGTATCAGTGGCACCTTAGATGGGAGAACAGCTGTGAATAACGCAATAGAAACCTTGGAATACCTGCCAAATGGCAAGCACTTAATCATCGAAGGGGCAGGGCATAGTGATCCGTTATTCTTATCCTCTCCAAGAATCGAAGAAGTCATGCTCGAATTCATGCAAGGCAAGAAAATTGAAAACGAAACAATTGCACTGGAACCGATGACTTTCAAACTACCGTCTCAAGAAAAGTAAGTGGATTTGATGTGTTTAAATTTAGTTCGGCCTATAGGTAACTCGGTCCCATCGTTAAGTCGAAGCATATATTTACTGCCTGCTTGGGTACGTAATTCTTTAGCACGATTCATATCTGCAATGTAGGATTTATGAATCCTTTCATATTGTTCCGGCAAAAGCTTTAATAACAAGTCCAATGTCTTATTCGACAGTTCTTTTTTTCCATTTTCTAAAAAGAGCTCCGAATAGATATTGGCTCCTTGTATATAAGAGATTTGTGACACAGGTATCAACTGCACACTCCCTTGCTTTTTTATAGCGATTTGTTTGACTTGACTGTCCGCATATCGCACATTATCCAATACACGATTAATTGCCTTCTCGAGTCGTTCTCGTGTGAAGGGTTTAGGCACAAAATCCGTCACACCATATTCAAAAGCTTTAATGGCCTTATCTCGATAAGCGGAAATAATCACTGTTTCAAACGACTCAGCTAGCACTTTTCTCAAAACATCAAAACCACTATGCCCAGAAAGGTTCAAGTCCAAGAACAAAAGATCTATATCATGTGAGCCGATATATATCAACGCCTCATCCACTGAATTCCGAATTTCAATAGAAGTCAAGCGATCCCCAAGAATCTCCTTAGATAGACGCATCACTCTCTTGGCGATGCTAGCTTCATCTTCAACTATGAGGAGATTTAGAGGCATGGTGAGATTTTAATCATTAGGATAAAGATATCGTTATTCGAGCCCTCTGACATTTTACGATATGGCATCATTACCGATACTCTTATTATCTGGGTAGTAGAGGTAGAACAAAAAAAAGAGAGCTCTGAGTTATCAGAGCTCTCTTTTTCTTATTAGTCGGTATGATTGAGACGGCCTTAGGGGCCAGAGGTTTCTTAGAGGGAGAAGTTTCCAGTTCCTACTCTATATCCTTTGTTATATATCTCTACAGTATAGTTTCCTTTCACTACTTCAGTAAGTACATCCCAGTCCATACATGCCTGAGTATCCTCATTGTTATAAGTAAGGGTCCCAGACATAGTATATTTCTTCTCTTCACCAGAGATTTTGTCAGTGATGATACCTGATCCAGCTTGTTCTGCTGATATAGTTTCACCCGATGGGTCCATGATGCGTAAGTAGAATGTTTCTTCACCTGCTGGGACGACTACATTTGTCTCAGTTTTGAAGCATGTTCTCAAAGCCTTAGATCTCTTGGCGATTTTTCTGTGTTTCCATGATCCATCATCTTTGATTTCGCCACCTTCTAGGCTCATCCAATTGACTTTGACAGCCGACCCCACTTCTACGATATCCGAGAGGTCAGAGTTTCGCTCAGTTAGATCCTCTTTCTCACTCATCAGTATTGCACGAGTTTCTTTTAACTCTGTGGTCACCTGCTTTTCAGCTGAGAGATTGTCGTTAAGCACGACTATATCTTTCGTAAGTTTTGTGTTTTCAGATGAAAGTTGCTCATTCTGAGATTTTAGGTCTGTGATTTCTGCTAGATACTGAGCTGTGAGATTTTCGAAGTTAGCGATCTCCTCACGAGCTTTTCCTAATTCTCGCTTGGTCCAGATTAAATTATTGATTTTGGTCTTCTGAGCTGCAAGCTCTTCTTTTTGGTTGTCTATTAATGCATTCAGCTCCTGGCTATCAGATCTCAGACCTTCTATGCTCTCAAGAGCTGCTTGATAGTCTTCATCGAGAGCGGCCTGTACTTTTTGTTGCTCTTCGATCTGCGCGATTTGTTGCTGATTCGAATTTTTTAGATTCGTGTTTTCGTACCACAGATATCCTGAAAGGAGTAAAAGTAGCACGATGGCTATGCCTGAAATTACTTTAGATGACATGTTCAGAGAATTTGTTTAAGTATAATTCTTTTCATGATACAATATTCATTCCATTAGACCTATCAAAACCCAAGGGTTTATCCTAGTTTTTAAAAATGAGAGTATTCCGTAAAAATGTACATAACTCTATGATTATCAGCTACAAACGCTATATTAGGCAGATAGGTGACATAGTTTTAAAGTGAATTTCCCAACTGAAAACCTCCATAGAATACTCATTATAGACATTGAGACGGCCACTCAGTACGACTCATATGATGCCTTGTCGGAGGCGAGTAAGGCTCTTTGGATGAAAAAGATGAGGCGTCATGTATC
This sequence comes from uncultured Saprospiraceae bacterium, assembly GCA_964470035.1. Lineage (GTDB taxonomy): Bacteria > Bacteroidota > Bacteroidia > Chitinophagales > Saprospiraceae > JAJRXG01. Next base: position 3,562 of record CAYYBR010000064.1, on the reverse strand, counting down.
AGCAGAAGACTATCCAGCTTTTGAAGAGGAATTTGCCTCACTGTATCATGACAAAGGAGCCATCCATGCAGAATTCGCTCAAGTGATCTGTATATCTGTTGGCTTCATCACAAAAGAAGAATCGAATTACAGCTTCAAAGTAAAAGTCATCTCAGGAGAATCAGAATCCGACATACTTCAAAACCTTCATACTCTTCTCGATGAGTACTATTATGATCGATTTAATCATTTCTTGTGCGGCCATAACCTAAAGGAGTTTGATATCCCTTTTCTCTGTCGGAGGTCTATGGTCCACAATCTTAAACTCCCTCAACTACTTCGTCTTACGGGATACAAACCATGGCAAGTTCATCATCTGCTCGACACTATGGAGATGTGGAAGTTTGGAGATTATAAGCACTATACTTCCTTAGATCTTCTTTGTCATGTACTTGGAGTGAAGACATCAAAATCTGAGATGGATGGTTCTATGGTTAATCAGGCATATTGGTCAGGTCGTAAAGAGGAGATAAAGAAGTATTGTATGGAAGATGTGATTGCTACTGCTCAGGTCTACATGCGCTGCGTAGGTTTGACTCCTTTTTTGATAGAAGATGTCACTTACGTAAATGAGTCATCTTAAAGCACTGTCGTCTTAAGTTCATCAGTGATAGCCTTGCGTTCTTGAAGCAACTTTTGATAAGCTGTTATGAATATGAGATCTCTCGAGTCATCATCTTCATTCTCTATTAATTTGTTCAGCTCATTGATCTTATCCTTGATCTTCTTGAGTTTGAATCGCATGATCGCTTGATAACTGTCGTTGACAAAGTTTTCTTCTACAGGTTTCTGTGTCTGAAGTTCGAGACCTTTTTCGGACCACTTAGCATAGACATATTTCTCAGATAGTACTTCTATGGCAAAGTCTCTTATGCTATCATCAGTGTGACCTGACCAGTAACTTCTATTGGGTGAGTACCCTTGACTCTTTTGATTTATACAATCCTCGAGTATCTTTTTGTACAAAGGGTCACTGAGATACTCGACGACACTTCCGAGGTTAGAAAGGATGTAGTCAGCTACACTGATCTCCTGATCTTCATCATACCACTGGTTACCATCATGGATAAGTATCCTTGCGATGTCCTTTTCTTGATAGTTTACTGGATCTACCTTGACTGATACTCTTTGACTATGGTCTTTTTCAGGATCGTAGTCTACATATTTCTGTTCTACTCTGGGTTGAGCACTTTCTCTTTGGGATTTATTCTGCCTCTTCCATAGATCTGACTTGATGTGCTTGTTGATGGCAGTGACGAGTGATGACTCATCTATGTTCAATATCGAAGTACACTCTTTGATGTAGAGTGATCTTTTGATTTGATCTCTTATCAGCGCTATGCTTTTGACTAGCTCATTTATCTCCAGACTTTTTTGGATAGGATCATTCTTATAATCCTTGTGGATAAGCCTGGCACGACGCAAGATGAAATCCGCTCCATTCTCCTTGATATAAGCTTCAAACTCCGAAGACCCTAACTCTTTGACATAGCTATCGGGATCTTGTCCTTCCGGGAGGACTACTACTTTTACATTTAAGCCTTGCTCTAGAAATATGTCTAAGCCACGTAGGGCCGCTTTTTGACCTGCTGCATCGCCGTCATATAAGACGATAGCGTTCTGAGTGAATCTTTTGATGAGACTTACCTGCTCAACTGTTAGGGACGTACCAGATGAAGCTACTACGTTCTTAATCTCATTTTGGTGAAGACTCAATACATCAGTATATCCTTCAACGAGGATACAACTGTCCTTTTTCCTGATATCTGATCTGGCCTGATAGAGGCCGTATAAGGACTTCCGTTTATTGTATATCTCAGATTCTGGGCTATTGAGATATTTAGGGGCCTTTACATTGTCTTTGAGGATTCTTCCTCCAAAGCCGATGATCTTTCCGCTCAGGTTATAGAAGGGGAAGATGACTCTTTCTCTATAGAAATCTCTGCCTTGATTGCTCGTGAGCCCTAGTTCTTTAAGAAGGTCTTCTTTGTACCCTTGTTGGATAGCATAGTCGGTGAATGAACGAGCTCCACGAGGACTATATCCTAATCCAAAGAGCTCTATAGTTCGTTCATTTAGTCCTCGATGTTTAAAATAAGAAAGTCCTATACTTTTACCTTCATCGGTCTGGAGTTGTTCTGAGAAAAACTTAAAAGCCATTTCGTTGACGAGGAGGAGACTCTCTCTCTTCTTTTGAGCCTCGATAGCCTCATCTGTCTGCTTATCCTCTTCTACCTTGATATTATATTTCTGAGCGAGATACCTAAGAGCTTCAGGATACGTAAAGCTCTCGTGCTCCATGATAAAATTGACAGGATTTCCACCTTTGCCACAGCCAAAACATTTATATAGATTTTTTGCTGGAGATACAGTGAACGAAGGAGTCTTTTCATTGTGAAAAGGACAAAGACCTATCATGTTCACACCGCGTCTCTTGAGGTTCACATAGTCGTCGACCACGTCCTCTATCTGAGCGACATTAAATATCTCATCTATCGTTTTCCTAGAGATCATGATTCTCTACTAATGTAGTGATAACCGACTAATGCTACAGCCCCATCATGTCGGCCATACCTTTCCAACCTTTATGAGGATGCCCTTCATTATATAACCACTTTGCCGCGGCTATGGCTCCTAATGCAAATCCATCACGAGTATGCGCACTATGACTTAACTCTATGGTATCTATCGGTGACCTATAGGTGACCTTATGATCTCCATAGACTTCTCCCTCTCTATGGGCGTCTATTTTTATAGTTGATAGCTCTTCATCTGTTAGACTCCACTTATCCTTGCGGCTGAGATAAGACGTAATACCTTCTATCAAAGTAAGTGCGGTTCCACTTGGCGCATCCTTCTTGTGTACATGGTGCACTTCTTCCACCTTTACTTCGTAACTCGGATATTGATCCATGATCGATGCGAGCTTTTTATTGATAGCAAATAATACATTGACACCGATGCTAAAGTTGGAAGCATACAATAAACTTCCATTCTGTTGACGAAGGATTTGTTCGACTTCCTCCTTTTGATCTAGCCATCCTGTGGTGCCACTTATCACAGGGATGCTACATACGAGAGCCTCTTTGATATTATCAATTGCTGCTGAAGGGTGGGAGAATTCTATGGCAACATCTCCTTGGCGGAGTATCCTCTTTCTCTCTTCAGGTTGGGTATCCATATCGATTCTACCAGAAATGACGTAGCCCTTTTCGGTGGCTAATCTTTCTATGGTTTTACCCATCCTGCCATATCCAATGAGTACTATTTTCATCATCCACTCTTTGTATAATGCAATGATACGCTTTCTCGTAATCTAGAGCAGGATTCAACCTAACAATGAGAAAAGGGTAGTGTTCTTCAGCTCAGAATTGTCATATAAATTCGTATACTTTTGTAGCCGATAATGTCATCATGGTATACAAGAATAACATCCTATTAGATCTCTTTGCTAACAAGCCTCTAGACAGACCTCCCGTCTGGGTTATGCGGCAAGCTGGAAGGATCTTACCTGGTTATAGAG
>CAYYBR010000063.1:0-19126 GCA_964470035.1 uncultured Saprospiraceae bacterium | reverse complement strand
TAGCAGAACTGGGGCCAGAAGATCTCCCAAGACAGATATTTCGATCACCGCTAAGCCCTCCTGAGCTTCTTCCGATAAACGTATTTCCGGACCCTTGGGTATTAGCAAGTCCTGCAGCGTGTCCGATAAAAACATTGCTCGAACCAGATGTATTCAAAAATCCTGCTTGTTCACCAAAAAAAGAGTTGTCACTTCCATCAGTATTATCTCTAGCGGCAAAGTATCCAAAGAAAGAATTGTTTTCTCCTGTTGTATTCTTAAATCCTGCATATGCCCCAAAAAAAGAATTGTCTCTTCCAGAATCATTAGCAATTCCAGTACTTTTTCCGAAAAACGCATTATTTACTCCTGTCCTATTATTTCTTCCTGCCTCTTCTCCAAAAAAAGAATTTCTATACCCTAGGGTATTTCGTTCTCCTGACTGAGCCCCATAGAATGAATTAGAATGTCCTCCCGTATTATCCTTGCCCGATCGATAACCCACAAAAGTGTTTTGAAAATCAATCGTATCCTTTATAGCAAATCCAGCCTCTTGGCCCACAAAAACAGATGTAGAGTCATCGACATTCCAAACTTCTAAATGGCCTACTATTTGAGATATTGGACTTTGTCCAAAAACAGGAGTGATTTGAAAAGCAAGAATCAACAAGGTCAAGTTTAGGGCCCCTATCGGAAGTGTTCTCGAAAAAAGCCGCTTTGTTATGGGTTTCATTTTAGTCTATTTGTGTTTGGGGACTTTCTAATTTGACGAGCCTTTTCTCCAATGACTTTAGAAGTCTAGCTTGATCTTCTATAATTTTTTGTTGCTCTTGGATGGCTTTTATAGCTATCACACCCATCTTAGAGTAAGCAACGGCCAAGGTTTCCTCAGACTCTGATACTAACTCAGGAAAATACTGCTGTACATCCTGCGCGATTAAACCCATAACTCTAGTGTTATTTGTTTTGTTACGCTTATACTGATAGGTATAAGGTCGTAGTTCTAGCAAGCTTTCTAAAACCGTAGGAATAGGTTGAATATCTCTTTTATGCTTTATATCAGATACCTCCATATATTCTCCCGTTCTATTATCGATATAGCCTACTCGCATAGAGTCAACAGCAAAATTTAGTTTCTTATTAGGGTTGAGATATATATTCCAATGGCCTGCTGTCTGTAGGTCCATTCTTATACCAGAGCCAGGGCCAGCCCTCCTTTGTCTTAGGTGCAGAACTGTTTGAGGCATTGTTACTCCTACTCCCACACGTACGTTATTCGAATTCCTTGCACCTCCTATCACAGCACAATTATCACATTCGACTCTTGCCTGATGACCAATGGCTATAGCATTATTCAGAGAATCAAAAGGCGAAGAGGGGCCAGCGTCATAACCGATAAAAGTATTACCACTTCCTTTAGTGTTATCATGTCCAGATCCGGCACCGATATAGGTGTTTTCACTACCTGTCGAATTGCCTATGCCTGCAGCCCACCCATAAAAAGAATTGCTATTACCCTGTGTATTGAATAATCCACTATAATATCCATAGAAGGAATTACCCCCTCCATCAGTGTTTTGTACCCCCGAGAGAGAGCCGTAAAAAGAATTTTGGCTAGATAGTGTGGCTGCTCCTGCTCCAACACCAAAAAAAGAATTATCTGAGCCACTACTTGATTCAATTCCCGCTCCGTATCCGAAGAAAGAATTGTTAATACCCAGAAAGGTGCTTTCTCCTGCAAAACTCCCGACAAAAGTGCTGAAGACGTTCGGATCTGACGAGCCTCCCGGAACGGGCTCAAACTCACTTAATGTCTGGCCAGCTTGATATCCTACCATGACAAGCGTCGTGTCAAATTTGCCATTTAACTCAATTTTTCCTTTGACTTTAAGATCGCCTTCTATATCTGCCAATATGCTCTGCGCAAGTCCTGGGCATATCATGACAAAGCTTATGATTGCCGAAGAAATTATTCTTAGTATTTCCATGTAAATTATTTTTTGACTGAGATTGATTCGATTTTCAACAACCCTAATTCAAAGGCTATTCTGATCATATTTGCGGTGTTCTCTGCCTCTAGTTTTTCTAACAAGTGCTTGCGATAAGTGAAAATAGTATGGGGACTCAGTATCATGCGCATTGCTATCTCTTGAGTTGTCATACCATGTGAAATGTTATCTAAAACCTCTTTCTCTCTTGGCGTTAATAATACCCTTACCCGAGCACTCTCAGGTCTCGCTATCATTCTTGACAGCTCTCCTTGATCTAGACATAGTGATGACATAGCGATGGATTTAAGTCAGCGGATAAAGTGGCCGCTTACCTTTATCAGAATTTATGATTCAAATATCCGTCACCAATTACGCAAAAGCCCCATACCATCGGGTGGGCACATGAAAATAGTTTGTAAAATAGGCGACTGGCGGATATGAGTCTAGACTAACGCAGCTTTCTTAAAATTCTCTATTTGCAATTCTACTTTTAATCCATCATCGTATGAAGTCTCGATGGTTGCTGCAAGACGCAAAGCAAAGTTCTGTATAAGGTTATATCCAAATGAATGATTAGCAACATCTTTTTCAGTTGTGACATTGCCATTATCGCTAACTGATAGCAAAAGTTTCTCTCCTTGTTCTTTAAGTCGCACATCTATCGTCCCGCCATTTCTGTCATTGAAAGCATGTTTTACAGAGTTTGTGATGAGCTCATTAACGATTAGACCAATAGGTATCATACTATCCACATCTAGCAGTAAAGGCTGGATATCACTCTCGATATGAATGTTTTTGCTATTTATATCAAAAGAGTTCGACAAATTTTCTATCAGTCTACCTAAGTATACTTCACTATCTACATCTCTCAAGTTGTCATTGATATATAAATCTTGATGCAAGATGGCTATCGACTGAACTCTAATCTCACTATCCTTAAGGGCTTGCAGTGATTTTTCTTCTTGCACATGGTCAGATTGTAAATTTAAAAGACCTGATACAAGTTGAAGATTGTTTTTTATACGATGATGTACCTCTCTAAGCATCGTGTCTTTATCCTTTAGAGCTTGAGATACAATTTCATTCTTCTTTTTGAGCTGGCGATTCAGCAAAAAGAGAATACTTAAGAAGGCTGCCAATATAATAGACCCATAACCCAATAGTTTAAACCTAGTTTCTTGGATTTGATTTCTGGCAGCAAGGAGTTGAAGTTCGTTTTCTTTTTGATTGGTTTCATATTTGGTTTGAAGCTCTTCTATATCTTTTTGTTTCTCTATGGATCTAAGTTCTTCATATAGGTCGATGTATTTGTTCTGATAGGCATAGGACTCTTCATACTTTCTTTGTTTTGCAAGTAAAGACTGATAAGACTTATAGTAATTCATCAAAATATCACCTCGCTCAGTCTCTTCAATGATCGCTAGCCCCTTTTTGTAATATCTGTCTGATGCTGCAAAGTTGTTAAGCTCATCTTCTATTTGTCCAAGTGCCAGGTATGTTTTAGGTAATATATCCTGTGAACTCTTATAAACTTGAAGATCCTCCGATAATAAAAAATATTCCTTCGCTTTATCAAGATTTTCTCCTTGCATATGGTAGGCATCTCCGATAGCATTGGCCGTCCGTGAAAGTTTCAATGAATCACCGAAACTCTCATTTATTACAAAAGCACTATCCAAATAGACAAAAGCGAGTTCGAAGCTATCTTCGAATGTATAAGCGACACCGAGATTATGGTAAGTAGCGCTTTTTAAATCCAAGTCCTCTGCTTGACTTGCTAGCTCTAGAGTCCTTCTATAGACTTTTATGGCATCTAAGTTCTTGTCCGTAACCCTATACATAACGCCAAGGTTAATCAACGCTTGCAATTTTATATCACTTATATCATTATCATCACTGTAGTTGAAACATGCTATATAGTTTTCTATTGCGCTCTCGTAGTCGCCTTTGAAATAATGCGCTGAAGCGATATAATTCATACATCTAGCTACCTCCATTTTCTCATCAAGACTCTCATAAATATTTTTAGAATCCTCATAAATAATAAGAGCTGTATCTAGATGTCCATTGATATCATAGGCATAGCCTTTATAGAAAACTATCTTGGCATAGTCTACACTCTTCTCAGTTGATAAGAGGTTTCTTGCTTTATCAAGCGCGGCGATCGCTTTATCTAATTGCTGATTATCTGTATACTCTATACTTGACTGTATCAATGAGTCAACATTGTCTTGAGAAATGATATAGTTCTCCTTAACTGACATATAGAACAGTAGAAAGAGAAAAATATAAGTCCGACCAGGTAGATGCAAGAATCGTTGCATGTTAGAACTAATTCATTCGTTTCATAAGTAACTGTGTTGCTGCAGTTCTATTCTGCACCCCAAGTTTTGAGTATATATTCTGAGTATGCCACTTCACTGTGTTAAGGGATAGTTCGTCTTGCTCTGCGATCTGAACATTCGTGAAACCTTTTGCCACCCTCAAAAGGATATCAAACTCTTTTTCCGTTAGAGCTTCATGGATTTTCTGATTAAAACTCTCAAGTGTTAACCCTACTTCATCATGAGACCGATTGTAATTAGACATCCCTATGAGGACTGTAGCACGGAGATCATTTTCCTTAAAGGGCTTAACGATATATCCAACTGGAGACAACCTCTTTGCTCTTTGTAAAGTTTCGTTATCAGAAAGAGCAGTTAGAAATATATATGGAATCGAGTATTTTCTTTCAACTATAGAAGCTACCTCAAGTCCATCCTTATCCCCGAGTATATTTATATCTAGCATGATCAAATCGGGACGTAGCTCATGAATCTTGCTGAGCGCTTTCTCGCTATCAAAGACTATGTCCAAAACTCTATGACCAAAATTCAAAAGAAACTTTTTGATGAGTTGAGCTATGATGACATCATCCTCAACTATTAGAATTTTGTAGGACTCATGATTCATAATAATGGGCGAATAATAAGAATTTACAACGAACTCAAGACTTCACATTAAGATCCATATCGGCATAAAAGCCAAGATCCTGACCCTTTAAGTGTTTTGCTATCAAGGCTATTTGCCCGACGTGATAACTAAAATGTTCGATGACATGGATGATGATAGATACTATAGTCTCATCAAAACCCTGTACACTTCTAGGTGTTAGCAGATCACTATCATTTACGAGAGTGGCAAAAACTCTGTTTGTTAAAGGGCGAAGCATCTTGAGATCTCTGATAAGGTCTTCTCTACAAGGCTTTACCTCAGGCGCAAACTCTTTATCTCTTTCACGCTTGTCTGTTTCATCCGCTACGCCTGATCCCATCCACTGTGTTACATTGCCACAGAGGTGCAATACTAAAACTCCGATGCTGTTAGATGCTTCATTGGGGGTATACCACAGTTCTTCATCGCTCAAAAGCCCAATTACTTGGACTATTCGGGCTACTCCTTCTTCGTATACGCGGCGGTCAAATTCTTTTTTGATCTCAACTAAAATAGTATTACTCATGACACAGCTCGAAAGTCTTTTTCTTTAGATAAGGTAACAAATCCTCGCGATGAACTCTTTCAAGATGTTCATGTCTCATCCTATCGCCGATGATGAACTCTATTTCTTTTCCCTTCTTGCGGTCCAACTCGTTAAGCAGAAGCGCTAACCGAACATTGGCGTGTATGTGGCTAGCGACCTGAAAGGCACGACTATTTTGGCCTTTGAAAAACACTGGTATTACATCAGCTCCTGAGGTTCGTACCAGTTTGTTGACAAACTTTTTCCAGTCCAAGTCTTGGGCTTTTCGGCTAAGAAGGTTAGGGGTAGTAGATACACCGCCTGATGGGAAGATGCCGATCGCACCTCCGTTTTTGAGGTGACTTATGGCTTTCTTTCTGGTCGCGATATTAGTCATTAAGGCCTCTCGATGTTCTCTAAAATCAATCGGTAAAAAGTACTTTCCTAATACCTTTTCTCTGCAAAGAACACCATTGACAATAAGTAGAAAATCCTCTCTACGTCGTGACAAGGTATACCCGAGGGCCATACCATCAGCCACTCCATATGGATGATTAGCGATGAGGATAGTTGGACCAGAACTAGGGATCTGGTCTAGGGCTTCTTCATTAAACCTCAGCTGTATATCTAGAAAAGGAAAAACGTGAGACCAGACTCGAGCGTCATTAATACCAAGGGATTTTAAAGCTTGGTAAGCTTTCTCAACGCGACGACGACCAGTAGATAGCTCGATAGAGTTTATGATGATACGCTTGACTAAAGAATCTTCTGGTGATGCGTAGGAGATAACTTTTTCTTCTCTTCCTAATATTTCCTGGACAGTCGTTATCATCTAATTTTGGCTGTGGTGATTTTCTTTTTTACAGTAAAGGATTTGCGATGAAACTCACTGGGGCCAACTTTCTCTAAGGCCACGCGATGCGCTAACGTAGCATATCCCTTGTTCTGGTGCCAGCCATAGTTGGGATATCGCTCGCTCAGCTTTTTCATGTGATCGTCTCTATAGGTTTTGGCAAGTATACTGGCCGCTGCAATACTGGCATATTTGTTATCTCCTTTGATGATACATCTATGGGGGATGCCTAGGAAAGGCGTAAATCGATTACCATCTATTAACAATAGCTCGGGAGTCGACGTGAGGTGCCCGACGGCTAGATGCATGGCTTTGAAGGAGGCGTTGAGGATATTAATTTGATCGATCTCTCGCTCATCTACTGACTGGACACTATACGATATGGCATGCTTCTCTATGTAGGGCCTTAACTCTTCTCGATCAGCCTCTTTAAGGAGTTTGCTATCCTTGAGTTTGGGGTGGTAAAAGTCTTTAGGCAATATGACCGCTGCCGCAAATACAGGTCCCGCCAAGCATCCTCTTCCTGCCTCGTCACACCCAGCTTCTATATATTTCTTATGAAAGAAAGCTTTCATGTGTTAAAGGTATTTAATTATATATCAGCTTGCCTGTTATAGTATTAGATGAAGAAGAAAGTCGATAGCCATATATACCTCGAATTGGAAGAAGTCGTGAAGAAAGCTCTATCGACTGAAAGCCTTTATCTAAGGTGAGCTCCGTATCTACCACCAGTCGGCCGGCAATATCAAAGACCTCTAGCTTCATGTCGGTTCTTTTTGACAAGTCAATAGTAAAGGCTGTCCTCTTGATAAATGGGTTGGGAACTATAGATTCCAAACTCCAACTTGTTTTAGACTCTTCTTGATTTATATAGTGCAAGCTTAACTTATGTGGTGCGAGAAGTCCTGTATATAACTCTGCGTCCAGAGGACCATCTTCAAGTGATAAGAACTCTGATAGTCGTCCTTCTTTTTTACCTATAAATTTTATCTGAATCAAAGGGTCTCCTTTCTCAAGTTCGTTGAACCCTATAGAAGTCACCAATATTAGCCCTGGTTGAATCTCATTAAATACTATGTCACTGTGATTATGTGCTGTTACATCTATCAAGGAAAGAGCTTCGTAGTCAAAACTCATCGTCATCTGATATCCTGATAAAGTCGTTTTTACAGGGGTCTGGAGCAGTGCTATAATTTCTTCGTTTTTGTGTACCTGTAGATCTTCGGCAAGCAAAGAAGTAGTAGACCGACTAGCAGAAAGGTGGTCATTAGGAAGTTCGATAGATCCATTTACATCGCCCACTTTTACAGCTATTAGGTCTAGTATGGGGTTTTCATAGGTGACAAAAAACTCCGTAGGTAGTTCTTCTTCCATAGGAAAGCGCAAATCTCTAAAGTACTGTTGGTCATCTACGAATCTCCAACTTGGGTAGTTGTCTAAGTCAGAGGGCAGCCGAAGAAGAGCACGTCTCATATGTAGTAAGTCAGAAGAAGAAACTCTGCGATCTTGGTTTACGTCAGAAGCGATGATCTTATATGGAGATTCTAAGACTTCCAGACCGAGAAGGTGTCTCTGAACGAGGATCATATCTAATGTCGACAACCCATCTGTTACTTGTGTCTCTAAAGAAGGTGCTATGAGATATGGAGCATCATCACTTATATCTCCCAGATCGTACAATCCTGCTACTCCAGTAGTATCTCCACTTATCCTTTGGTTCGTAAAAGATTGGTGAAGTGACAACTCTACATCTGGCACTAATCTTCCATCCTCTAGGTACACAATACCGGAGATATGGCCAGCACTGTTATTTATACTTGGATCACACACTTCTTGAGCATCTCTTATGGCTATCGAAACTATCGTAGAACTATAGGCCAAAGAGCCATCTGTTAACTCTACAGCGGCATAAGCCTTCACCTCTTTTACTCCTATATCTGTACAGTCAAATCTTATACTGGTTTGAGCATCATCGATTCCTTCATCTAGTCGGCTGACAAGTTGTTGTATATCCGCTCGACAAGGATGTTCTGTTCTAATGATTATATCTTCCGCCCACACATCTACCGTGCCGTCATCGCCTAACGTAGTGGCTATACCAATAGCGATTGGTGTAGGAGGTTTGCTGTTCTCTACAAGTATATGTTCTAAGCACTTAGATGAATTATCACACGGGTCAGTTACTGTCCAGGTTATGTTATGCCCTCCAACTGGTAGGTAGACATTAGCTTCTACATGACCAGAACTATCTGGAGTAATATTAATCTTTTCATCTACTTGGCCTGTAGTATGGAAATCTATTTCAAGTGTCCACCTCAATGATGATGATGCAACACAATCATCCAGGGCATAACTACTTAGGTTGACCAAGATATCATCGCAGTCATCACTTGGCTCTGAATATTGAATCACTTCAACACAAGTAGGGAATATTGGTGCTTTTTGATCGGTTAGTTTTATGACTTGTTGATATGTGATCGCATTATCCAAAGGATCCCTGTCACACCAATCCACTATAGTCCATGTTCTAATAATTTTAGTGCAGGTTCCAGATGTATCTTCAGATGAGTTCAAAAAAGCATCTTCATAGCTCGTTCCAAAAAAGAGACATGACCCCCCTATTATTTCTGGACGGCCTAGAAAGTCTGGACTGATGTTAGACCTATCTCCACAGGATGTGAGTGTGATTTCTTCACGAGGAAATCTTATTGATTGGTTATCTAGTCTATCTCCGCTTCCTCTTATTTCTATGGTCTGGATACATGTCTCGGATTGGTTACCATATCGGTCCACTGCCGTAAATGATCGGTATATAAAACCCGTGCCACAATCATTCATCTCCTCTCTCGTGGTTACTAATATCGTATCTGGAGTGCCGCAATTATCTTCTGCATATCCGTCCAACATCGCACTGCTACTAGATATAAAATCACGTGGATGAATCGAGATATTACCTCTCTCAAGAATGCCGCCAACTCTACCAAATAAATGTCCATATTGATCTGTCTCGTTTTCTTTAGAAAGTTCTATCGTACAACTGACAACTAAGTCTGGAGGACATGATATGGTAGGCGCTAACTCGTCCTGTACTTGTACAGTACCGGTACAGTAGTTTTCATTGCCTGCCTGATCTATCACTTTTAACATGAGAGTAATCGTCTCTCCAACATCTGCACAGCAAATCCTAACATACTCTCGAAACCTGCTATCCTCTGAAGGACATGTTCTGTCCATCTTACGAACCAAGATTTCCGCTATTTCGCAATTATCTGAAGAACCTATATCTAGAGCCTCTACAGGATAAAAGACTTCATCATCGGTTACTGAGATCACAGTGTGCTCGATACATGCTGCAACCGGTATGATGTGGTCCCTCACTCTTACATGAAGAGTATCGTAACCAATATTGCCGCATCCATCTAAGATCGCAATAGGAATCTGATTTAGCCCATAAGGAAGTAGTATAGAGTCTAATGGAAGAATGAAGTCTCCATTGAGAATTAAATTCCAACTCAAGTTAGAGCTTGATTGACAACCATCATTTAGTTGTATCGGGATATTACTCGCATTAAAATATCCATAGCAATCATCTCTATTGACAAGCACTCTGAATGTATCTGCTAAGATATTGGCCGTTGGTGGGTTATCGTCTATAATAGTGATCTTTTGGACATTCGTTATCTCTTGTTGATTCTGATCACAACTTCCATCGCTCAGTGTCCATATCCTTTCGATGACAGTAGTGCAGGACATCTCTGAGACAACTCTGTCCGTCGGGAAAGAAATTAAGTTACAGGCATCTTCTATTCTTATCAGGGTTTGGTCAGAACTTAAAAGAGGAGACCCAAGAGTTCGCAGCGAGAGTTGAGTTATATCAAATACGTCGCAAGAAACTATAGTGTCACTAGGCCAAACAATATCTCCTCCTTCACTTAGATCTATCAGATTTGCTCTAAGAACCTGCAATACCACAACACAGGCTTCTGAAGCATTACCCGCCTGATCGATAGCTATAAATTCTCTTGTGATATGCGTGCTGACTTCAGTTAAGTCACAGACTTCCTCTGTCGCAAACTCTCTCACCTGCCAGATGATATTAGTACACTCTTGTGATATAGCAGGTCTATAGGCCAGAGGGTCTTCTAAACATGAGATTCTGACAGTATCAGTGCAAGATATTACTGGAGCTATCGTATCAAGAACAATGATATTGTTGCTACAGCATATGCCTGATTCAACATTACAATACTCATAAATCAAACCTTGATTTAAATGACCCATTATATCTATCGTATCCCCCGTAAGTGTATCTGTCTCTGTGAAAATAGAAAGCTCGAAGTCAGGCAGGCACTCTATTGATTCTATATTAAGTATAGTTTCTATCGTAAGACTAGCCTCACACGTGGCATCTATATAAAGTTCTACTTCACTGCAATCGAGCATCATAAGATCAGAGGATGAAACAATCAACACAAAAGAACAAGTAGAGGTGTTACCACTCAGATCCGATGCTTCATATACGATCTCATATGTTCCGATCGGTAGGTCTTGACCTAGCTCCGGACCAGATATTTGGCTAAGGATTACGTCATCGCAATTGTCCTGCACAACAGGCACAGGCCAATCGGCAATAGCCGTACATGAGTTAAAGTCAGTAAGGATTATAAATTGGTCATTATTACACACGAATAGCGGGGCTGACACATCCGCCACTTGCAAATTGATTGTGTCTTGTAAGCTATTTCCGCATTGATCCTCGATCACATAAATGACTTGAAACGCTCCTGTTCCAAATTGGTAATCTTCAGGCCCCGTATATATAAATTCATCTATAAGTTCTCCATTTTCATCGAGGATTATAACGGTCACAACATGATTTTCAATTTGGTCTAAGCTTAATGGCACCACTATCTGGGCCACCTCAGAACATTCTATATTGCTCTCAAGCATCAAGTCTTCTAGACCTTGATTTGCAAATCCTGTTAAAGTATCAGGAAGAATGAAAAATTCTGTTGTCACTTCTGTCGTCAGCCCACAAGTATCTGTGGCGACCCAAGAACATATTACCTCCAATGAATCACAAGGGTCTCCATCTAGGACTTCAAAACTATGTTCAACAAGTACGCCCTCTGTAGTGCCTTCTGTACTTATCGCTATAAGAACTTCTGGTACAGGCAGGCTGTCACTTGCGTAAATGTTGGGTATCTCAACTGGTTCGCTGACGAATGTTGGTGGCGCTCTATCTGGTTCAACAAAGAACGAAGTGGTGATCGTAGATTGGTCTTCGCAAGAATCTCTTGCAATCCACCTATATGTTACTTGATATCCTAGACAGTTATCGATCACAAATGAATCGATAGAAGAGGTAACTTCTACACCTATGACAGATCCATCTGGATTTTGGGCTTGTAGGTCTTCTATCGGAGGAAAATCCTCCCCCGCCTGTACCGTATCTAACAAAACTGGATCTGACACAAAGATGGGCCCACTGTCATCAGGTAGAACATTAAATGATGTAGTTATCTCAGAAGAAACTCCACAGCCATCTGAAGCTGACCATCTATAAGTCACTAAAAATCCTTCACAATCATTTCTGACAAAAGGGTCTATAATTCCAAATGCAGGGATCTGCTGGATGATACCCAGGCCCACCGTGTCCGTTGCAAAGATATCTTGGATGGGAGGAAAAGGCTGAGATACTAATATGTCTTCAATATCATCTGGCTCATCTATCTGAGGAGGTGTATTGGGCGCTAAAAGTATCGATATATCACACGCAGCTATAATTTCGCCTTGGTCTGTGGCAACTTGAATTTCGACAAAAAGTGGCTCTTCTACTTGGGCTCCAGGAGGTGGGTTTTGCATGATTGTGAACTCCGAAGTCACTATAGTCGGAGGTGTCATGCAAGTATCCCTGAGTACAACGCTGGGAACAAAGTCGGGTATAATATATCTACACTGTCCATCTGGATGTAAAGAAGTTTCTACTGGACAAGACATCTGAGGAGCGCATCTAAAGGTGCTGCATGTCGAACCCGGTGTTGCACTAAATTCCATCACAAAATCATCTTCAGGATCTGTCTTGCACACTAGAAGTCTAAGAGTGTCCCCTGGAGAAAGATGATCCGTATCTATCTCATATCTGTCAGAATGAGAGGCGGATTCTGGAATTTCAGTGCATGTAACTGGATCAAATATATCGATAAGGTCCCTCTGCTCTCGCCACCACCTCTCGGTGATAGAAATGTCTTCACAATCAAGAAGCACATCATCTTGTCTTAATATAATATGCAGTAGTTCGCAGTTAGCAACTTCTTCGCTGCATCCGCATAATTCCAGTCCGATACTTGTAGGAGTGTAATCAAGAGAAAGGTCAATAAAGTAGCCATCCCCGCAAAAGGTTAAGTCCTGTGCAGTAACACTTATGGACCATAGCGCTAGTAGTAGGTGTACTAGCCTTAATTGGTTTCTCAGGCAACGAATGGTACGTCGATTTAAACAGGTACTAAAACAGTAGTTCTCTACCTATTCCCGAGTTGGTACGAAACAGAAAACAAATATATAAATTTTTTATATATGTTAATGTTTGTTGGGCACCTCTTTCGCTTAAATCTTATCTTGGAGGAAACAAAAATCAAAGCTTGACAGGCTAGAAGGTCTCTCCATCGAAAAGCGAAATCTTTTTTGCCTCTTTTTCTATAAATTGCCTGCAGTGTTTAAATTATGAAGAATAAGTATGTAGCAGCGTTATTAGCCTTCTTTGGCGGAGTTATAGGCGTCCATAAGTTTTACCTGAAAGAAAATGGAGCAGGTATATTTTATGTTATGCTTACTTTGATGACAAGTGGCGCAGGCTTTCCTCCTATCCCGATGTTTCTCGGGTTTATAGATGGGTTGAGATATCTTATGATGCCTCCTGAAGAATTTGATCGCAAGTTTAATAGACGGGCCGCTCGTAGAAAAAAAGGAAATGGCCGAAGAACTCAGCGAGAATACTATGATCAGAAAAAGAGTACCAACAAGAGGGGAAAGTCTGTTGTGCGTGCTAATCCATTTAAGAAAAGTGGTATTAAAAAGTACAAGGATTACGATATAGAAGAGGCCATCGAAGACTTTCATAAAGCGCTGAAGATCGACCCTAATGATGTGTCATTATATTTTAATCTTGCCTGTGCGTACTCGCTGATGGAAAATAAAGATGAGGCCTTTAAGTATATAGAACTCTCTGTCACTAAAGGTCTTAAAGATCAAAGTCGGATTATGTCGCATGATGATCTCGCATACATCCGTATTCAACCAGAGTTTCAAGAGTTTAAAACAAAAGGCTTTAAAAGAACCAGACAAGTACGAAACGAAAAAACTCCCACCGAAAGGCCGATGGATGATATCCTCTTGGCTCAGCTTAATCGACTGATGGAACTTCGAAAAAAGGGGGTTTTGACAGAACAAGAATTTGCCAGAGAAAGAAAGAAGGTGCTTACTCGGTAAGTATTTACGTAAGTGAAATCCTTATGATATGACACGCATGCTGGAAAGTCTTAAGAGCATTGTCTTTCCAGATCTGTGTGTGGCTTGTCGTACAAAAAGGCCAAAAGTAGATGAGGAGCTCTGTCGAGCTTGTCTGGCTCACCTCCCGTTCGTACAACTGCCAGAAGACGCTGCAGCTGCTCTTGCTGGCAAGGAGCAGTTTCCCGAGATGGTTTCAAAATTTTACTCACTCTTCTACTATACTAAAGACTCATATGTAGCAGAAATGATCCATTATATCAAATATGATGGTCTATATAGAATCGGTCGTTACTTAGGTCGGTTAATGTGGGAAAAGCAACTCAAAGATCTTAACCTTGATGGTTATGCTCTGGTGCCCGTGCCTATACATCCGAAGAAAAAGAGAAAGAGAGGGTATAATCAAGCCGAGGAAATAGCAAAAGGAATCTCTGAGGCTTCACAATTACCTCTCATCCCAAATCTGTTGGTAAGAACGTCCGATACGATATCGCAAACAAAAAAAGACCGTGGTGATAGGACTGCCATTTTGGGCCGTGCTTTTGACCTGAATCCAGAGCATATCACTTACCCACAAAAAATCATATTGGTTGATGATGTTGTCACGACTGGATCTACTATCGCAGCATGTACTTCAAAACTAGCTAAGTGTAACCCCGAAAAAATCGTCGTAGTATCATTGGGGGTTAGTATATAATATGGGTTTGAAGTTGTTCCTCCATATGCATTATCCTACCTTGCTTTTTCATAAACGACCGCATGTATCCTAATCTCTCTTATCTATTTCATGACCTTTTTGGTACTGCTAGAGATAATGCTTTATCTATCATTCAGATGTTTGGTTTGTTTTTCGGTATCGCATTTTTCACTCTTGGGTATGTCCTCTATCTCGAGCTAAAAAGAAAAGAAAAGGAAGGGTTGATTCATCCAGTCAACAAAAAGGAAAAAGTGGGTGCCGGAGCCAGTTTGAGCGAGATGCTAAGTAATGGGGTTTTCGGATTTATCCTAGGCTTCAAGCTCCCCGTCATTGCACAAGACTTTGATGCTTTTAAGTTGGATGCTGCAGGGGTCGTGTTTTCTGGTCAAGGCAACCTGTTAGTTGGTCTAGTCGTCGGAGCACTCTTTGCAGGATACACTTATTGGCAAGGGTTGAAGTCCAAACTAGATAAACCTAAGATGGTTATGACGAAGATCTTTCCTTCACAAAGGATAGGAGATATCATTATCATAGCTGCCATATTTGGTATTGCTGGGGCAAAGATTTTTTCCGTTCTTGAAAACCTCGATGCCTTCTGGCAAGATCCTCTTGGTCAGTTGTTTTCCGGAAGCGGACTCACAGTATATGGAGGATTGATACTCGCCTTTATAGCTAATTACATATACGTCCAAAGAAATGGCATACCTCCTATACACGTCATGGATGCTATTGCCCCTGCTCTAATATTAGGTTACGCTGTTGGAAGGATAGGTTGTCAAATCTCGGGTGATGGAGACTGGGGTATCGTCAATGAACTCTCCAAGCCAAGTTGGTTTTTCTTGCCAGACTGGGCATGGGCATATGATTATCCCAACAATGTTTTAAATGAAGGAATTACAATCGATGGCTGTGCAGATAGATATTGTAGAAAGTTGAGTCAGAGTGTTTATCCAACTCCGATATACGAAGTGATAGGGGGAGTATTGATCTTTTTAGTTCTTTGGGTACTCAGAAAAAGAGTGACATGGACAGGGTTTATCTTTTTCCTGTTTGCAATCCTAATGAGTACAGAGCGATTCTTGGTTGAGTTTATAAGGGTTAATCCTAGATACGGTTTCCTTGGCATGGAGTTATCGCAAGCTCAGTTTATATCTATGGGCATATTTATAGGAGGAATTATCGGAATGGTGTATTGGTATAGACGTCGAGACCGGCCTGTGGAACTGTAGAGATTATTTTTTCTTTTTCAGATCTCCCCGCCTAATGGATTCAATAAACTTTTTCCACGATAGCGGATTAAAAATATTCTGAGGCTTGAACTGTCCAGCAGAGTAGTAGGCTGCCGCATTTCTCCTTAATTCGACATTAGCTACTTCTAATCCATCTACTGGTAGCGTTTGCTTCAAGATTTCTATCTTCTCCGGTGATAAGTTTTGATATGCTATATCTTCTAGGTAATTGTCTACTTCTAGAGCCAAAAATTCGATCTTAAAAAAGTCTTTGTCTGGCCAAGGCAAAATGTATGCTTCTGGAAGAAACAAGGTGTCTTTTTGAAGTGTAACATCATGCGTTACAAAAGTTCCTTCTACCTGATCTGGCACGACGAAAGATTGGTCCATATATCCTATCCGAGAATAAATGATTTCTTCTCCTGTGCGCACAGGCAAAGAGTAGAAGCCATCAATCCTACATACCGTTCCTCGATTTGTTCCTTTCACCGCAATATTGGTATAAAGCGGGATCTCACCTTCTGTATCAATGAGCTGTCCAGATAGTTGAACAACTTTGCTATCCTCTTGAGCTTGGAGTATAAATCCAATCAAAAAGAATATACCAAAGAAAGAAAGCCGTGTTATCATCTTAACCAAAGTTACGCATTAAACGCCTTAGACGTTCATTGGAGCAACTGAGTGATGCATTTAACAAGCATTTAACTGCTAGAGGTCTAAGGCTTTTGACAGTACTTCGTCCATTTTTTCGACGTATACGAAGGACACGTCCTTGACAAACTCAGCTGGAATTTGCTTGATGTGTTTTTCATTTTCAGAACAGAGCATAACAGTCTTAATACCCGACCTCTTTGCTGCCAACACTTTCTCTTTTATTCCACCCACTGGAAGAACTTGTCCTCGTAGAGTTATCTCACCGGTCATGGCCAAGTACGGCTTTATCGGTTTTTGTTTAAGTATAGAGGTGATAGCACACAACATGGTGATCCCCGCACTTGGTCCATCCTTAGGGATAGCTCCTTCTGGGACATGTATATGTAGATCTTGCTCTTCAAATACTTTGTAATCTATACCTAGCTTATCCGCTTGGCTCTTAATATAACTTAAGGCTGTTGTAGCAGACTCTTTCATAACATCTCCAAGGTTTCCTGTTAGAGTTAGCTTGCCCTTGCCTCTGCTCGTACTAGCTTCTATATAAAGTACATCTCCGCCGACCTGAGTCCAAGCAAGACCCATCGCGATACCTGGTATCTTGAGTTTGGAGTATTTTTCTCTTGAAAACTTAGATGGACCAAGCACTTCTGATAGGTCATCAGCTTGCACAGTTACCTTCTCTTCCTCATCCATGGCAATGCGCTTGGCTGTATGGCGCATCACAGAAGCTAGTTGTCGTCCTAGAGATCTCACACCTGACTCTCTAGTATAATCTTGTATGATCTTTTCAAGAACTTTCTTTGGTATATTGATATGCTTGGCCTTTAGCCCATGTTCTACCCTTTGCTGAGGAACCAAGTGTTTTTGTGCGATGTGTATCTTCTCCTCAGTCGAATATCCACTGATCTGGATTATCTCCATCCTGTCTCTAAGCGCTGGCTGGATAGTACCCATAGAGTTAGCTGTTGCTATGAACATGACTTTGGAAAGATCGTACTCGAGATCCAAGTAATTATCATAGAATGTCGCGTTCTGTTCTGGATCTAATACTTCTAATAAGGCAGATGAAGGGTCTCCTCTAAAGTCTTTACCTATCTTATCTATCTCATCAAGTATAAAAACAGGATTAGACGATCCCACCTTCTTCAGTGATTTTATGATCCGTCCTGGCATCGCTCCGATATAAGTCTTTCTGTGACCTCTAATCTCACTTTCATCATGAAGACCACCGAGAGACATCCTTACAAAGTTTCTCTTCAGTGCTCTAGCTATAGATTTGCCTAATGAAGTCTTTCCAACACCAGGAGGCCCTACGAGACATATGATCGGAGCTTTCATATCTCCCTTCAGCTTAAGGACTGCTAGGTGCTCTATAATTCGATCTTTTACTTCAGATAAACCATAGTGATCTCGATCCAATACTTTTCGAACTCTATCTAAATCAAAGTTGTCTTCTGTATAAGTATGCCATGGCAAATCCAGCATCATCTCCAGATAGTTCAAAGTAACAGAGTACTCTGCTACCTGCGGATTGATGCGCTTTACCTTATTAAGTTCTTTTAAAAACTGGTCTTTAGCATAAGTTGGCCACTGTTTATCCTTGGCTCTTTTAGCTAGCACATTAATCTCTGCTTGTTGAGGGTTTTGTCCAAGCTCTTCCTGTATCGTCTTAAGTTGTTGGTTTAAGAAGTAATCTCTTTGTTGTTTTTCTATATCCGTGCGAACCTTATTCTCAATTTTAGATCGCAACTCCAAAAGCTGTAGCTGCGAATCAAGATGGCTTAAAACCTTTTTTCCTCTTTCTGGTGTATCTATAATCTCGAGCATTTCTTGCTTTTGAGGTACTTCGAGATTTAGATTGGAAGCTATAAAGTTGATCAGAAAGGAATGATTCTTCATGTTATCAAGCATAGCCGCCGCCTCCGAAGGAATCTGCGGTGATAACTCTATGATCTTTCCCGCCTTATCCCTAATCGAAGAGATTACAGCTTCGAACTCAAGAGCGTTCTGAACATCTTCGTCTTTAATTGTTCTAAAATCTCCTCGTAGATAAGGATCATCTTGAGTAAGTCTTGAAAGAGAACACCGTACTCTGCCATGGAGTATAGCTGTCGTGCTGCCATCCGGCATCTTAAGCATCTTTAGAATCTTCGCTATCGAGCCAAACTCATAGAGATCTTCTTTGCCAGGATCTTCATTGGATACATCTCTTTGGGATAGAACAGCTATGAATTTGTCATCACTATGTGCCTTCTTAACTGCCTTTATAGATTTATCTCTTCCGATAGTAATGGGCAGTACCACCCCTGGATAGAGAACTGTATTCTTTAAAGCCAGTATGGGAAGGTTTGATGGATAATCAACAGTCTTAGCATCTTCTTCTTCATTGAAGGAAATAATAGGAGGAAAGTCTCCATCATCAGAAAGTTGATCAAGAAAATATAGATTAGAGAACATAAAGTCTTTTCACGGTTGAATACTTAGTGGTCAATATTTATTCCATAGTAGAAATGTGACTTTTTCCTGCCCTGTTGGCATAATCCTACTGGAGTATTGAAAAAGATCAGCCATAATGTCATACATAGACTTAAACTATGGTGTTGCCGAGTTGTATGATCTCGGCGAATACTCCTGCTGCAGTCACATCTGCACCAGCACCCGGACCTTGAATGACTAAAGGCCTTTGCTGATATCGCTTAGTGTGGATAACTATCATAT
>CAYYBR010000062.1:0-19201 GCA_964470035.1 uncultured Saprospiraceae bacterium | reverse complement strand
ATATACGACGCTAATTTACAATACTATTACGTATTATAAAAATAATTTATCTTTTAACACTTTAGATTATCTTTACTATATGGATAAGTTGATTAAAACGCCGGATCACGACATTTTAAACATCCCGGATGTTGGCCAAATAAAGCAACCGATTTCTTTTATCTGCTCTCCTCATGGTTCTCAACATATAAGAAAGGAGATAAGAGATCTAGCTATCAGTCGTTTATTGCCATATATGGACGACCTGGGAGATTTAGCGACTAAAGATCTTGATACTATAAGTCAAGCTCTGCAAGAATATGCTGAAGCAAGGCTTCCGCTGATCATGTATATGCCATTAGGCAGCATTCAACTACTTTCATCTGATTTCTGGTCCTCGTTTGCACATCCTGCCCTCGTAAGTAGCAGAATTCTTGTGGATCATCCTGAGATGGCACATCTGGCTTTGCAGCGCCACTATCAGGACGAGTCTTGGGACTATAATCCCCATAGACATCTCAGACTCAGCACTATTAGGTCTAATCCAGAATATGCAGAGGTAATATTGCGCACAGCAGATTGTATTACCATACAACTTGATGCCCTCAGACTTGCAGACAACCTTGGCAGCACGACTTCTTGCAGTGCTGGCTTGACTATAGAAGAACTCTGTATGATCGCGAAATACGCCGGCGCTTCAACTCAGCTCAAGTTGATCATGATAGAAGGATATGATCAGAATACCGATAACCATGGTATACTAGCTAAGAATGCAGCACTAGTGACATATTACGCCCTAGATGGATACAAGATTAGAACGATAGAACAAAGTCAAAAAGAACAACTCCAAAGGTATAGTGTGATACCTGAGCATATCTCTCAAGAGTTGGTATTTGTAGAAGATCAAAGAAGTAGTAGGTGGTGGATTGAGTTGTATTCGGACGCTGCTGAAGAAGTAGTTAACATGCCTTGTACTCGCAAGGATTACGAAGATGCATGTCAGAATATTATATCAGATAGACTAACCTCTCTGATAACACTAACATAATGTCATAGATGATCGATGGTCTTCTCTAATCTGATCCCTCGACTTCCCTTGATTAGTACTAGAGAGTTTCTTATCTCAGACAGAAGGCCAGATTTGATTAAATCGTCTACATCGTGATAAGCTCGATATTTTCCTTCTACCACTTCTGTAAATATTGGCCCCACCACAACTAAGTTTTTAACGTCTAGATCTTCTACCTGCCTAATGATCTTCTGGTGATAATCAGCAGACTTAAGTCCGAGCTCTAACATGTCTCCAAGGATTAAAACCAGATCTTCTTTCGCATCTTCTAAAGCGAAGATACTAGCAGACATAGATGATGGATTGGCATTATAAGCGTCTATAAGTAATCTATTGCGATCTGTTATTTTCATCTGAGATCGCATATTAGAAGGTATATACGAAGCGATGCCCTTAGAGATCTCTTCGATACTAATGCCAAAGTGGAAGCCTATGACCGCAGCAGCTAAGATATTGTACATATTATGCTGCCCTGTAAGTGATGATTGAGCATTGATGACTTGGTTCTCTAGCGATATGGATATCTCAGAACTTCCTATTGATGTATTTACGGAAGTGATATGGCGAGAAGTCTTGCTACCAAACGATATTACTTCATCTATGCCTTGAGCTAGTTTAGTGAGATAGCCATCATCATCGAATAAGAAAAAGACGCCTTCACTTCCTTTCATCACATGTCGGTAGAGAGCTCCTTTTTCTTGAAGCACACCATCCCTATCTATTAGCTTCTCTAGGTGGGCATCGCCTATGTTCGTGATGATACCATGGGTGGGTTTCCCTAAATGACAAAGCTGTGCTATATCTCCTGGCTGGTTGGTACCCATCTCAAGGATCAAAATCTCAGTATCCAGCGGTGTGTCCAATATCGTAAGAGGAACACCTATATGATTATTGTAATTTCCTTTGGTCGCTGCTATCCTGTAACTCTGTGATAACACACTTACGAGAAGCTCCTTCGTGGTAGTCTTACCATTAGACCCTGTAACACCGATCACAGGTATGGAGAGCTGAGATCGATGATAAAAAGCAAGGTCTTGTAAAGCCACTAAGGCGTCTTCAACATATATCAATCGATCATCTTTACCCTTTAAGGTTGGAGCATCTATAATAGCAAATGCAGCCCCATTATCTAGTGCTTTAAGAGCATATTGATTTCCATCTTGACGCTCTCCTTGGAGTGCTATAAAGATGTCTCCTACTTCTACCTTGCGAGAATCAATGACTATCCTGCGTCCCTGGTAAACCTTATCATATATATCTTTTATGGACCACTCCATGGCTTGAAAATAAAAAAGTCCCTGCGAGATCATCGCAGGGACTTAACTAAGTTATTTTTTTTTAAAACGGTTTATCTATACCTTTTTCTGTTACTCTTCTTACTTGCAGCTTTGAATGAATTACCTCCAGTATCTTCATTTCCTGTAGGTCCTCCAACTCTTGTCATGGCACATCTAAATCCTATCGTTCTATCTGCTTTGTGCTCATCAACAAATCTTCTTGTTGCTGGAGATAACCAATATAATCTATCAGCCCAAGATCCACCTTTGATAACTCGCGAACTATCGCTTATCAATGTATACTTGCCATACTCATACTTCACAAACTCATCATCACCATCTTTATAGTCTCTAGCATCGGCAGTTCTATAGTTCGTTCTATCAGCTAGCTCTTCGTCAGTAACATCTCTATATCTTAACCTTCCAAGAGAATCTTTCTCAAGTAACTCACCATACTCATCTTTTGCCACTTCTTTATAGACATTTCCTCTGAAAGGATTCAAATCATGCTGTTCAGAATCTCTTAGTGTTGAACTAGTTAGAGGACGATAAACATCCTGCACCCACTCTGATACATTACCTGCCATATTATAAAGACCAAAGTCATTAGGCAAGAATGCTCTTACGGGAGCTGTAGTTGTTGCTCTATCATTTAGATTACCTGCTGTACCGGCATAGTCACCACGACCTCTTTTAAAGTTCGCAACCATACGGCCTGCTTCATTTCTACTTCCAGTATATCTAGGCGAGCTACCATTCCATGGGTAGAATCTTCGTTGAGATATCAGTGCATCTTTACTATTCTCATGGTTGCCGATCAGACCTAGAGCGGCATATTCCCATTCTGCTTCTGTCGGAAGTCTGAAAGAAGGTAGTAATATCCCATCTTCAAACTTTACAGCTCTTTCTCCTCCAGTCTGGAGGTCTGGTAGATTCTTACGAACATTAGGTTCGTACTGTCCAGCTAGATAGGATTCAGTGTCAAATACATTGCTATCTTTTTGATCAGGAGTAGGATTCAATATTCCTCTATTGATCAGTATTCCCTCATTCACGACATTAGTCCTCCACTTGCAGTAGTCTTGGACTTGAATCCATGATACTCCTACAACTGGATAGTCGTCATAAGCTGGGTGTCTATAGTATGTCTCAACAAGCGGGTCATTATATGATAGCTCATCGTGCCATACCTTCTCATCCGGCAATGCTCCTTGTGCCACTTCAGGATATGACTCGTATACTCTATCTAAGTAGTATACATATTCCTTCCAAGCTATATTAGAAACTTCCGTCTCATCCATATAGAATGAAGACACCGTAACTCTTCTACTAAGATTATTATGCTGATAGGTTACATCTTCACCAGACTGCCCCATGGCAAATGTACCGCCAGGTACTAAAACCATATTGGGTGCTGTGATTTGACCTTCGTAATCAAGCTTTTCAAAACCACCCCATTCGGGATCGTTATATTTCCATCCAGTTGTGGAAGACTCGCCGCCACCTTTATTCTTATTAAAAAGACTACAGGATGTGATAGAAAAAGCTACACATATGAGTATTAAAAACTTAAAGTTCATTTGGGTATTGAATTATCTAAATATGCTAAAGCAATCTTCGTACCGAGATTGTGGCTCTTGTTTACCGCCTAATATAATAACGACACCAATTTCGTGACTTCCCCCTGTTCTTGAAACAAAAGCATCACTTAAAGTCAGGTCAAAACTATAGCTCAACTTCACCCAATCCGTCCTAGCACCCACTGATACGATGGCTGCATCTAAGTTGGATTCAGTATGTCGAAGCCATATCCCGCCAAAAATTCTTTCGTGGTTATAAAGCGCACCTGCATTCAGCTGACTCAAACCAGATTGTCGGGTATACAAGATACTCGGAGCAATAAACGTCCCATATCCCTCCTTATTGTAACCATCGAGGTCTATCTGGGCTCCACCATGAATCGTAAAACGTGATGGCAAACCGTTATAAAGTCCACTATCATCAGATCTAAATCTCTGATCTGGGCTATTCAAATGCTTAAGAGAGATGCCTACATAGTATTTATCACTGTAGAGAAGCGCTCCCATGCCTAAGTCAAGATTGATCCGATTCAACTGATCAGGGCGAACCTCAGTATTAGGTATCAGTGGCGCTCCAGGTGTACCTTCAAAACCTGTAGGAGATAACTGTTCGAAAAATATAAGACGATCCCAGTCTAGTTGAGTCGATATGATACCCGCTTCCAATCCAAATCTTGCTCGCCACTGCTTATTCAACTGTATCTGATAGGCATATACTCCAGAAAGTCTCTGAAGTTTGAGGATTCCATTGCCCGCATCATCTGATACAGCCTGGACACCAAATCCACTATTTAGATTTTCAAAAAACTGGTCATAAGAAGCAGCGTAAGTTTCATATACCTGTGGCCAAGCGGGCCACTGATTACGATAGTTAATATGGACCTGTCCTTGTGTCGAAAGACCAACTAAACCCGGATTGAGCTGTACAGGGGCATTATAGAACTGACTAAAGACAACATCTTGACTGTATAGCACACAGGTAGCGCTGGTCAAAAACCAGAGTAAGAAAATCTTGTATGTTAAGTCAAGTCTCAAAGAGGCGATTAGTCTATAGTAGTTTGCAGACACTTCATAGTAATAATGATCAAAAAACGGTTTTCGTTTAAACAACTCTTAGTTTTGTGACGTATAATGATCATAAGGTCATGCGTAAAACATCATTTATATATGGTTTAACTCTTTTAACCCTTACGTTATTTGGCGTGAGCGAGAAATTGTCTGGTCAGCTATCCGACGATATAGTGAGAGGCTCGTGGTATAAAATACAATTACCTGAATCTGGTGTATATGAGATCACGAAAGAGTGGTTAGAAGATCAGCTTCAGATAGATATAGCATCAACTCCTACAACTAACGTTCAGATTTATGGGATACCAAGAGGCATATTGTCTGCATCAAGCAGCTATGAAGATACTGAGCGGCTTGTACCACTTTCCACTTTCGTAAATGATGGCGGAGATGACAGATTTGATGACGGAGATGATCACATCTTGTTTTACTCGTCTGGTCAAGATCTCATTACATACGACACTCAGGAGCAACGCGATGAATTTACCAAGAACGTCTACAGCTCTACTAATTACGTATTCCTACGACTAGGAGAGAACCCTGATATCAACCATATCACAACAGAAGAAACAACTGCACGACCCGACTTAGTCATAGATCAGTATCACTTCGGTAGCTTCTTGCATAATGATCAAGTCAATCTCTTAGATGACTTTATCAGTACTCAAGGCTCTGGCCAAAGGTGGTATGGACAAGAACTAAGTAATACTGGATCTTTTACATTCAGCACAACTGATATGCTTCCCTCTGGTGGGTTAACCGATGCGACAGTTAGTGCTAAGCTGGCAGGCAGAAGTCGACAAAGAGAAGACGTCACCCTTCGTGTAGGCTCAGAAGAAGCGCTAAGAACTTTCTCCGCTGTTAACACATCTGATATCGAAGCCTTATATGCCCGTGATTTTGAGATGCAAAGAACCACAGAGTCCTTAGACGCTTCAGATGATATTACCATAGATTTCCAAAAGTTAGATGGAGATGCACGACTCTGGCTTGACGAACTGGCCATACATGGCTTAGCTACGATATCGTATGACTCAGATCAACTTGTCTTTAATAACATAGCAGCCCTTAATTCTGCAAGTCCGGTCGGTCTCAACATCTCGGGTGGATCTAACTTGACTATATGGAACATCACAGACCCTAGGAGTATTTTTTCTATCAACCCTCTTGTAACTAGTGATGGACTGGTTATCAACTCGGGTACTGAGTCTGTACAGCGCTTTGTAGCATTTAGTGATTCAGATATAAAAACACCGACTAATGCTGGTGAATTAAGCTTTAGAAATATCGTAGAAGAAGGTAAAGTAGATTTGTTAATAATAACTCCACCTTTGCTTTCATCCGTAGCTGAGCAACTTCAGGAACATAGGGCCACACACAATGGAATAAGTTCATTGATCGTATCTCCAGAAGAAATATTTGATATTTATAGCTCAGGCCGTCAAGATCCAAGTGCAATACGCAATTATATCAGGGACTTGTACAGGACACATGCTGAGTTTAGATATGTTCTCTTACTCGGTGATGGCTCTTATGACTATAGGTATATCAATCAGAACTATCGAAATGAAAACCTAGTCCCGACATACGAGACTATTAATTCTCTTGATCCACTGCTATCTTTTCCTTCAGATGATTTTTATGCTTTACTCGATGATGATGAAGGTGCCTCTCTTAGAGGTGACCTCGATATTGCCGTCGGAAGGATACCTGTCAATACTGTAGCCGAAGGACAGGATATCATAGAGAAAGTCATCAACTATGATCTATCAGCAACATCATCTACTGACGGTCTTTGGAAGACGAGAGTTGTATTCCTAGCCGATGACGAGGATAATAACCTACACATCAATGATGCTGACATCATCGCAGAAGATATGGCCGTCTCCTTCCCTGTTGCTAATCAGGAAAAGATTTACTTTGACGCTTTCAGACAAGAATCTACGCCTGGAGGAAATCGCTACCCCGCTGCATCCTCAAGACTCAACACCTTAGTAGAAGACGGTGCACTGGTAGTTAATTATCTCGGTCATGGTGGGCCAAATGGCTGGGGACAAGAAAGAGTCTTAAAGCTCGATGATATCAATGGCTGGAGCAACTTTGATCGGCTTCCATTAGTCATCACAGCTACCTGTTCGTTCACTGGCTTTGATGATCCTTCTAGGACCACAGCAGGTGAAGCTACTTTACTCAATCCATTAGGTGGTGCAGTTGCATTATTTACGACAGTGAGATCAGTCTATGCTTCTCAAAACTTCCGACTTACCCGACAGGTATTTGATAACATCTGGACAAAAGAAGGCGGATCTTTTTTATCTATAGGAGAGATCATGAGAAGAGCTAAAAATGATAATCCTAATGATGCTGTGAACTCTCGGAAGTTCTTCTTGATAGGAGATCCAACTATACAACTTACGATACCTAATCTGGAGATCAGAACGGACAGAATCAATGATATCAGTCTGGTCGAGGAGGAACAAGAGCCCATAAGAGTAAGTGCGTTAGATCAAGTATCCTTGGAAGCCAGTGTCGTCGACGAGCAAGGCAATGTAATGACAACTTATAATGGCCTAGCTGACATCGTTATCTTTGACAAGCCACAGTCTCTACAGACCCTTGGTAACGATGAAAGGAGTTTTGTCAAGTCTTACAGAAGCCAGCAGAATATCATATATCAAGGAAGAGCGGAAGTCGTCGATGGTAGGATCAATACCACCTTTACAATACCAGTAGACATAGATTATGATATCGGCGCTTCGAAAATCTCTTACTATACTTCTGGTGCAAACCTACCTGAAGCGATTGGCTTCACAGAGGAGCTACTAATTGGTGGGGCTTCTACCGCTCCCATCAGCGATGATCTACCTCCAGAGATCACTGTATTTCTTAATAATCGATCGTGGACAGAAGAGCAAGAAGTACCTACCATTAATACTGCCATCATCGATCTGTCGGATGACTTTGGCATCAACCTGAGTACTGCTGCCATCGGTCATGAGATCACAGCTATCATCGATGGAGATACTCGAAGCACGCAGATATTGACAAGTTTTTATCAAGCAAGCGCTCTGGATCCGACTTCAGGGAGCGTTATAGTTGATCTAGAAGAATTATCCCCCGGGCCACATACTCTCGAGGTAACAGCGTTTGATATAGCTAACAATGTAGCAACTGAGACTATCTCATTTGTAGTAAGTGAAGAGTTTGAGAGATCTATCAGCAACATCATAATATCTCCAAATCCACTCATCAGCGAAGGCAGTTATGTAATAGAATCAGACCTTCCAGAAGAATTAGTTACAATAGAAATAGAATCATTTGATGAGTTGGGAAGAAGAATTCATCAAAGGACAGAAACTCTCATGAACACAAATGGGAGGATCACGGGACGTATCGAAGAAGACTTTGATACAACTGGTATATATGTCATCTACTTTACATTGAACTCTCCTAGCTTGGGAGATCGTAAGATTTCAAGGGCCGAAAAAGTCCTTTCCCTAAAATAATCATGCGATCTTCGGAGTTCTTCTACATATTCAAGAATCACCGAAAAGATTAATATGAGGAAAGTCATCCTCCTATCCACATTAGGGATACTTACGATACTTACTGCATCGTCACTTCATAGTCAAGTGATATGGAACCCTGAGCGCGGTTGTGCCGTAGGGCCTAACGGGGATTGTGTCCCCAACACTACCCTATCCGCAGTACCATTTCTTACGATCATACCAGATGCCATTGGCGGAGGAATGGGTGATGCCGGAGGTGCTACCCACGCTAATGCTTACTCGCTGCACTACAATGCTTCGAAACTGGCATTTGCTGAGAAGGAGTCTAGTTTTACGGCTAGTTATACTCCATGGTTAAGAAACCTTGGTTTAACGGACGTATTCTTGACATACCTTGGAGGGTACTTCAGAATAAGTGAAGAGGAGACTTTTGGAGCTGCTTTCAGATTTTTCTCATTAGGAGACATCAACTTCACCGATGTCAATGGACAACCTCTTGGAAGTGGTCGTCCCAGAGAGTTTGAATTGTCAGCGGCTTACGCACGTAAGCTTTCACCAAATTTATCTGCAGGTTTGACAGCAAAATTCATCTATTCGAATCTTGCTTCAGGTTTTTCTGTGGGAAATGTGGATATCACCTCTGGACAGTCATTTGCCGCTGATCTAAGCTTATCATATCATAGCGAACCAGATCTAGGCAGAAGTATCGGGAACGACTTAGCATTTGGAGTATCCATATCTAACTTAGGAAGCAAAATCTCTTATACTAACAATAGCCGTAGAGAATTTATTCCTGCTAATCTTAGACTTGGTAGCGCATATAAGATGAACTTGGATGAATACAACAGCGTCACCTTTGCTCTTGATGTCACTAAGTTGCTATTGCCTACACCGTTTCCTGTAGATCACCCAGAGTTTGATGTTAATCCACAAAATGGAGTAGCTGACTTCAGAGAGAGATCTACGTTTGGAGGAGTCTTCGGTTCTTTTACTGATGCACCAGGTGGTTTTAGTGAAGAGTTGCAAGAGTTTGCTTTTTCTTTAGGAGCTGAGTACTGGTACGACCAGCAATTCGCTGTGAGGGCTGGATATTACTATGAGCATCCATTAAAAGGTGACCGTCAGTATTTAACTATCGGAGTAGGACTAAAGTATAACCTGATCGGCATCGACATCGCTTATCTTGCACCGACTAACTCTCAGAGAAGCCCGCTAGACAATACTCTTCGGTTCAGCTTTACCTTCGATGGATTCGATGGAGAAGCTAGATAAATAAGAGCTTACAAGGTAAATCCCAAAGTTGCTTGCCAAAGGTTTTGGAAGAATGTAGAGCCATCTACCTGTCTTTCTAGTTGGCGCCAAAGTTGGCCTTTGAAAGATATCTTATCTGTCACAGCGTATACGAATCCAGGTTGAAGACGACTCAGTCTGAATCTTTCTACATCATTGAGTATGAACCACTGCTCGTAAGAGATGGTCGGTTTGAGTCTCCATGAGGTAGTAGGCGCTAAATCGACTATAAATCTAAAATAATCAAGATCTTCATTAGGGCCAGTATCAATAGCAAGGTGATATCTTAGTCGCTGATTGACACTTATGGGCAGCGATGGTATAGTAGTTTTGTAAGATAAGTCCCACCATAAAAACACTCGATCATTACCATTGGGGATCGCCCAGATACGCGTTAAGAATTGTAAGCCCCACCCTTTGGCAAAGCTGTTCTTCACCGATAAATCGATAGATGTATTTTGATAATCGCGGATTTCGTTATTATATCTAATTGTGGGCTTCGCTTGCGCAGACCACTTATCAGAGAACTTCTTAGAGAAGGCAAGACTTGACCACAAGATATCTTCAGTCCCATCTTGACTAAAAAGACCACTTACAGACAAACTAAATATAAAAACAAGAACTATTCTTCCATTCATAGACACCAAGATATGTCGTTGCTTAGAAACTTTAGATATCTAAAGCATATCATAAATTGTCAGACACAAAAAAAGGTCTTCAGAGATGAAGATTTGCACGCACGCGCGGAGTAGTGACATCGATGATAGAGCCAAAAGTACTAGCGTACTTTCGTGAGTGTGACTCACACCTTCTGGATTGAGGATAGTTTTTCTACATCTACATCAATATCATCACAACCTCAGTACAGGGAATAAAAAAAGGTCTCCAACCACGAAGACCTGCATAAAAACCCAAATAAAACCAATTGAAAACAATCGCCTCTAAGACGCGACCAAAGTGCAAGACCACATAATTATTCACAGCGCTGAAAAGTAGGCGACATATGTCATATTTACGGAAGTGTATCGTACTGAATATCTGAATCTAAAAATCAAATCTTACTAAGTGCCAAAAGCATAGTATTCTGTGTAAAAAGGGCAAAAGCAACCTTAAAAGGTTGGATTCTGTATTAATAAGTAAGAAGTCAGGGTTATATCTGAGGAGTTATAGGTGGTCATATCATATCTTGAATTAAGATGAGTCTCACATTACGCGGTTATCTAGTGCTGTTTTTGTTAGCATGTATGCTGGTGAGTAGTACTTATGTGTATGGTCAAGGATGGACGTCTTCTATCATAGATACTGGTAGAAAACCTTCGATGGCGATAGACGCCCAAGGACGAATCCATATCGCATATATAGATGAAAGCTTTAATTCTGGATTTATCGGATATGCTATCGTAGATAATGACGGTAGGACATCTCTTAGTAGAATCATAGACGATGCATATGTGCAAGGCCCTGCGGCGCTGGCTATAGGTGAAGACGGTACTACGGCTATCTCTGTACACGATCATCGAACTGAAGGTCAAGCCGCTTGGATGCTAACTGATACAGGATGGGTACAAGAGCAAGTATTCAATAACAACCACGATGGGTGGGACAACTCTATAGTCACCGGTTCCGATGGACTGATCCACACTGCTTCTAATGATCTTGTTGATGGCGTAGAATATGCTGTCAGAAGATCTGGAGAATGGATCAAAGAGTCACTCCCTACGGGACCTATATTTTATAGAGGAGGAACTTCTATTTTTTTAGATGGAGATCTACCACGTATAGCCTATCATAATGATAAATCAAAAGCTCTAGAATTTGCAAGCTTTGATGGTGTCATCTGGGATATCTCAGTGATAGACGAAGAAGGTATATACCCAAGTGCTGGTTTTAATCCTAATGGCACCTACGCTGTCTCCTATCTATCGAAAGTAACTGATGAGGTTAGTGAGGTGATTTTAGCCACCTTTGTGCAAGGTACTTGGACTACTGAAGTAGTAGATCAGCTAAGAGGCTCTCTTAACGGTGCTAGTACAGCTACAGCTCTTGAAATAGATGATAACGGTACAGTTCACTTAGCTTATAGTAATCGAGAGATCGTCAAATATGCCCGACAAATAGGTGTAGGTCAATGGGATATCCAAACTATAGCTACCTCGTCTCCAGATGACAGACTTATCGGAGCATCTGTAGACATGATATTGACAAGACAAAGTGAACCGAGGGTGATTTACTGGGAAATCCCAGAGACAGTGATGCTTGCGAGACCCGAACCCGACAACCCCACAGCTGACATGGACGGGGATGGCTTTGGTGCAAATGAAGATTGTGATGATAACGATCCTAATATCAACCCTGATGCAGAAGAGATACCAGATAATGATATAGACGAAAACTGTGATGGAGAACGGGGATCGAACCAAGGGAGAAGTATAAGCGGTAGGTTTGTGGATCGCAATGGTAGAGGTATATCTAACGTCCAAGTGTTCATCGAGGAACAATCTCAGGCACAAACTACCAGCGACGAAGAAGGAAATTGGATCATCGACAATATAACAGAGACAGTGACAGTATCATGGCAAAGAACTGGTGACTCTCGAGAAGGACTTTCTGTTCAAGATGTACTCCTCGCTAGAAATCATATCATTGGTACGATAGTGCTAGAACCTGCAAATGTGATGGCTGCTGATGTAAATCAAAGTGGTTCATTGAGTGTTACTGATTTGACACAGATTACAAGTGTTATCTTGGAGAGAACTGAAAGCTTCTCAAGCAATCAAGTTTGGACGTTTGATCCGCCAAGTCGATCTTTCAATCCTACTGCAGCAACTAATGACATCCAAATTATAGGAATTAAACTTGGAGATACAAATGGAAGCGCAGACCCTCAAAGCAATTAGAACAGAATCGACACATAGGAGAAGGCGTCTTCTTCCGATAACCATGGTAGTGGTCTTTATGATCGTCTTGCTATCTTTTTCTACTAATGCTCCTTTGGGACGTACTGGCGCTCCTGACGAATCCACATGTTCTGCATCTGGTTGTCATGATGTAGGTGATGTGTTCGATGGAGAAATCATATTCAATGGATTCCCTGCGGCCATTCCTGTGGGACAAACTTTTGATGTAAGTGTATCGGTTACTGCGACAAAAGGAGGGCCAGTGAGGGGTGGTATGTCCATGACTGCTTTAGGTCGGGTCAATGGAGAGTTGATGAGCATAGGAAACTTTATGGATGCTGAATTTGAAGCTGTCATACAGGAAAATGCTAACGGTAGGCAATATTTTAGTCACTCTATGGCGAAGTTTTTTGATAGTGATAGTATCGTTACATACACAGCTAGATGGGAAACTCCAGAGTCGTTAGAAGGAGTCGACACCGTATTTCTTTATGCGGCAGCTGTACTGGCTGATGGAAGTGGATCTCGAACTGGAGACCATGTGTTACTTACCTCAAGCGCCCGTCGAGCTATCGGCATGCGTGTTGATGAAGATGGAGATGGGTTTGATATAGATCTAGATTGCGATGATACTGATCCTAATGTAAATCCCGATGCAACAGAAATCATAAATAACGGCATAGATGATAACTGCGATGGAATCATCGAGGAAGTTGATTTTGATATGGATGGATTCAATAGTGATGATGATTGTGATGATACTGATGCGCGGATCAATCCAGATGCCGTGGATATACTTAATAATGACATCGATGAAAATTGTGATGGAGTACTTGCGATGATCGATGACGACTTAGATGGCTTCAATAGTGATGAAGACTGTGACGATCGCAATCCTAATATCAATCCAAGTGCACCTGAAATCCCTAATAACGATATCGATGAAAACTGTGATGGCGAGCTAGCGGTCATCGACGCGGATGGTGATGGATTCAATAGTGATGACGATTGTGATGATAACAATCCTAATATCAATCCAAACGGTACAGATGTACCTGGAAATGGCGTCGATGAAGACTGTTCTGGTAGTGACAGTCCAGCCCAGATGATGTTTAGCGGTGTCATTATGGATGTATTTGACAGACCCCTCGCCAATGTCCAGTTCATAGACATCGAATCAGGAGCAGTGGTCGCCACTACAAATGCGAACGGCGCCTATGAAGTAGGCATCAACAATAATGGTCAGGCACTTACACTTAGAAGAGAATCTACTGCAGGAGATGGTGTATCATCTACAGATCTTGTACAAATCGCTAGACATATCCTCCAGCTCAATACTTTTGAGAACGATCTTCAGATCTTGGCGGCAGACATCAATGACAGTGGATCAGTCACTTCGATAGATCTTGTAGACATAAGAAGAGTAATCCTGGGCCAGATCGATTCTTTCACTAATCGCGAGCCATGGCAGTTTATACCTGCCACCATAGATGCTAATACGCCTTTGTCCTCACTGAGTGAGATAAGAGCCTACAAGTTAGGTGATGTGAATGGTAGTGCGAGATAAGAGATTTAGGCAAGATTATGGAAAACCCTCTGTACATCTTCTTCTTCTTCCATCTTAGCGATCAACTTTAAGACGCTTTCTTCGGCCTCTCCAGTGAGATCTACGGTATTCATAGGTATCCACTCGAGTTCTGAAGATTTAGCTTCGATACCCTTTTCTTCGAGTCCTTTCTGCATATTCCCAAATTCTTCAAAGGGCACCCTGATCAGGAGCACTTCATTGTCATTTTCATCGGTACCTTCTCCCATCTCTTCAAGGCCAAAATCAATAAGTTCGAGCTCTAACTCGTCTTGATCGAGCCCTTCAGGGTTCAGTTTAAATACACCCATATGTTTAAATTGGAAAGCCACAGATCCACTAGTTCCGAGACTTCCTTCGCACTTGTTAAATACCGCTCTCACCTTCGCTACAGTTCTAATTGGATTATCAGTCGCCGTTTCGATGATGACAGCTACACCATTGGGCGCATACCCTTCATATCGCAACTCCTCAAAATCTGATGTATCCTTTCCTAGCGCTCGCTTGATGGCTGATTCGACCTTATCCTTAGGCATATTCACGCCCTTGGCATTTTGCATCGCTCGACGTAGTGCTGGGTTATTCTCAGGATCTCCGCCTCCAGCTTTTACTGCTATGGCTATCTCCTTGCCAATTCTAGAAAATTGCTTTGCCATGCGATCATAGCGAGCAAACATCGATGCCTTCCTTACTTCAAAAAGTCTTCCCATATACTCTATTAGAAATTTCGCTTTCGCAAATGTATAAATGTTGACAACGATGCCATAATCTGAGATAGTTCCATCACTTCGATGCTATAGCCTCTAACTCAATCAAACATCCAAAGTGCAAGTCACTAACGGGTATTATACTTCGTGCTGGCTTATGGCCTTTGAAGAACTCTGCATACACTTCATTGACTGCTGCCCAATCATTGATATCTGTGATGAAAGCTGTTGTCTTGATGATATGATTTCGATCCAACCCTTTTGCTTTTAGCAGTGTTTCTACCTTCTCCAGTACTAGCAGGGTTTGTGCCTTAATACCCTGAGCTACTTCTTTTGTCTCACGGTTCAAAAGTGGAAGTTGCCCTGAAGTTAGATAGAGGTCACCTGATGAGACCATAGGACTGTAGTGCGGTGGAATATTGGCCATATTAACTTGGTTGTAATGATATATGAAGATGAGGAGCAGTGCCTGTATGTTGTAGTGTATTAAGTCCCATCAATCTGAAGTAGTTCTGTACAGCAAAGTTACGCAACCATGATCGTTGTCTTGTGCGCAAGTCTAAAGCATAAGCATAACCGTCTTCTTGGGGATAGTGTAGCGAACGTTCATTTACTGGTAGGCCCATTTTCTCATAGTCTGCACTTTTTCTGGTCGCATCTGTGATAACGAGACTTTTATCAAAGATCACTATCGTACTGACAGCCATCCTTACGATAGGATGGAGCTGTCTAAGTTCATCAGAAAGCTCAGGGTTCTTCAGGTTGGATGAGGAGATAAAGAATAAACCGTGTATGCAATATCCAAGTAACACAGTAAGCGCGAAATACGATCTTCTCTTAAAGGCCTGTACACCTCCAAGCGAAGAAGATATCATACCTCTGAATACTGTCATATATATAGCTAGGACTAACACACATATGATTATACCTCCTGCAAGGGACATCCAAGGACCCAAGTCAGAGATACTATGAAAAAAGATCGCTCCTCTTATTAAAACAACAAAGGGTAAGACTAAAACAAATAAGACCTTGAGCAATCTAATGATCAACGAGAACATAGCACCTCTACTTCACTTCCTTCTCCCAATTCATAGTACGCTTAACCGCTACTTTCCAGTTGCCATATAGTCTCTTCTGTTCTTTTTCTTCCATCTTAGGATCAAAACGTCTATCAAGTTTCCACTTGGAAGAGATCTCTTTCTTCGTCCAAAACTTCACAGCAAGACCAGCTAAGTAGGCAGCACCAAGTGCTGTTGTTTCGATGATCTTCGGACGCTCTACTCCGGCTCCTAAAATATCGGATTGGAATTGCATCAAAAGATCATTTGCGGAAGCGCCACCATCTACTTTAAGGGTACTTAGGTCTATACCTGAGTCTTTCTTCATAGCATCAAGTACATCACGCGTCTGGTAAGCTAGCGACTCTAAAGTGGCTCTGATGATATGATTGTTAGTACTCCCTCTTGTTAATCCAAAGATCGCTCCCCGAGCATACATATCCCAATATGGAGCGCCTAGGCCCGTAAATGCCGGGACCACTACAACCCCCTCAGACGAATCTATCTTCCTGGCGAAGTACTCAGAGTCAGGTGACTCATCGATAAGCTTTACACTGTCTCGTAACCATTGGATAGCAGCACCAGCTATAAATATCGAACCTTCTAGCGCATATGAGACTTTTCCATCTAATCCCCAGGCAATCGTAGTAAGCAAGCCGGACTTAGAGGTGACCATCTTAGAACCTGTATTCATAAGCATAAAACAACCAGTGCCATATGTGTTTTTTGCCATGCCCGGTTGGTGACATACCTGTCCGAAGAGGGCTGCTTGCTGATCTCCTGCGATGCCGGCTATCGGTATCTCTACGCCAAATAAAGACTTTTCAGTCTTAGCGTATACTTGACTACTCTGCTTTACTGCCGGTAAGATACCCTTAGGTATATTCATCTCCTTTAAGAGTTTTTGATCCCACTCTAGCTTGGCTATATTATAGATCATCGTACGAGAGGCATTAGAATAATCGGTGATGTGCTCCTTACCTCCTGTCAACTTATAAACTAGCCAGCTATCGATCGTGCCTGCCATCAGATTACCTTTGGCAGCGCGAGAGCGAGCACCTGAAACATTGTCGAGTAGCCACTTGATTTTTGTTCCTGAGAAATAGGCATCTACTACTAATCCAGTATTCTTTTTGATATAACTCTCTAGTCCCCTCTTCTTTTTGAGCTTATCACAATAACCGGCCGTCCGTCGGTCTTGCCAGACGATAGCGTTAGCGATGGGTTCGCCTGTATGTCGATCCCATACCACAGTGGTTTCTCTTTGATTAGTGATACCTATACCAGCGATATCTTTCGCCGCAATACCGGTTTTGCTAAGCACATCCTTAGCTACTGTTAGTTGAGATTGCCAGATTTCCTTGGCATTATGCTCCACCCAACCGGGCTTGGGAAAAATCTGTGTGAATTCTTGTTGTGACGTGCCAACTATGCCACCTCGTTTATCAAAGATGATTGCTCGCGAACTTGTTGTGCCTTGATCCAGGGCTAGGATATATTTTGCCATATTGAGTCTGATGAATATTAAAAGTTCAAAATAGAGAAAAGATAGGATAGCAACCATCTTTCATAGTGTAGTACTTTTGACACCATACTGATCGAGCTCGTGTCTATCCCTAACAACATCGTCGAAAGTCTTTATCAGAAAGGAATTGACATAGTTTCCTCGATGCCTGTAACTGGAGGAGATATCAATCAAGCAAGACAATTAACAACATCTGACAACCGTCAGTATTTTATCAAGTTTAACTCAACAGAGGACGGAGCATCACTATTACAATCAGAACTAAATGGCGTCCGCATATTTAAAGAAGAAGGGCTTCCAACTATCAATTGTATTGCCCACGACCTTAAAATAAAGACACCATATCTTCTTATGGATTGGATCGAGACGTTCCCTCGTTCTAAAGAGAAGCTTGCACTCGCGCTATATGATGTACATAGCAAAACCGCATCAGGGTTTGGTTTTGATCATCAAGGGTACATAGGCACCTTGGTGAAAAAAGCGGGATGGAGAGATCGTTTTTCTGCATGTTATATAGAACTCCGCATAGAACAACTACTCCGCGCAGCATTCGATAAGGGATATAAGATAAGGGTAAGTCTCGATGCACTTGAAGAAGTGATCGACTCTGAGTTTCCTATAGAATCTCCAAGTCTCATACATGGTGACTTATGGTCAGGCAATCTAATAGATAGTCATGATGGACCAGTCTTTATCGATCCTTCGGTAGAGTATTCTCATAGAGAATTGGATCTGGCCATGATGCGTTTGTTTGGTGGGTTTAGTTCTCAAGTTTTTGAATTATATCATGATCACTTTCCTCTTGCAACAGGGTGGGAAGACAGAGCAGATCTTTTACAATTGTATTATTTGCTAGTCCACCTTAATCTCTTTGGTGGAGCCTACTTTGATCCGACAAGAAATATAATCCGTAAGTATTTGTCTTGAAGTCTACTTGGTAAGTTCGAAGGAGGTGACATCCTTCTCATTTTGATAATAGGTAGTAGCATCATCTAAAAGGTGTCCTAATCTCGTTCTTTCTTCTTGTGTCCGATCTTCATCCCAATCGAGTCGATCTGCCATAGTAGAAAGTACATCCTCTTTTATCTTACTGATAGAATGAATATCAAAATAAAGTCGCCCTGTTCGACGGATCAGAAAGTCGTCGACTCGTTGTATCATCTCATGATCCAGACAATAATCAAGCTCCGAGAGGGCAAGAGCTACATCCCTCTCTTTTATAGTATCATCCATGTTTTCCATGATCCTAGAGGAAACTCTTCCATAGTTAGTTACCAGGTACCATCCGTAGTATCGATCAAGACCTAGTTGTTCACATTGACTCGATATTAGATCGATATATTTCAAGACTTCAGAGTAATCATGAAAAGGGTCTTGAGTTAATTTTAGTTGATCAGTCTTAGATCTTACATATGCCCTGTCATCTTCTTCACAAAGTTGTCTAAGAACCTTATCAACTATGCGTTCGGCCATCTTTCGATAACCGGTAAGTTTACCACCTGCTATTGATATCAGACCATCACTAGCCTCAAAAATCTCATCCCTACGACTCATTTCTGATGGAGACTTTCCTTCCTCATGTATTAAGGGTCTAAGGCCTGCCCAATTGCTGATGACGTCGTATCTGGTTAGTAGTGAATCAGGAAACGTCCTATTC
>CAYYBR010000061.1:0-19396 GCA_964470035.1 uncultured Saprospiraceae bacterium | reverse complement strand
ATATGCAACAGTATCAATGAGACCATCTTAAGTGGAGGAAATAATACGCGATTGTTGGCGTCAAATTTTAAGATCTACATCAGCTCCATGACAAATAGTGATGGATCTAATACAGGTCAAGGAGGAGCTCTTTTTAATGGAGGAAAGATGACCATCGAAAATGTACTTTTACTAATAATGAAGCGACAAAAGAAGGTGGTGCTATCATTACAACAGGAGTGGATACGATGACATTGATCAATGTCACTTTAGATAATAATCGATCCTTGCCTCCACCTACATCTCCTACTACTAATAGTAGAAGTGGTGCCATATTCATCAGAAATGCAGCGACACTGATTATGGAGGATTGTCGAGTCACGAATAATTCTGCAGTCTTTTCTGCAGGAGCCATCTCTTCAACTGTGCCGGGTGATAATGCCAAGTTATTTATGGATCGCTGCGTCGTGAGTGGTAATCAATCACCGAACGGCGGTGGAGGGATGGTCATATTTGGAGATACAGTCAGTATCGTTAACTCACTTATCACTGGAAATCAAGCAGATAGTGGAGCTGGGCTATATTTTGGAAGTCTTCTTACCGACTCTACTGTCAATGTTTTTATTGCTAATAGTACCATAGCCGGCTTGTACTGGATGTTCCTCTCCCCTTGCGACATACCTTGTACTGGTTACCTTTTGCACCTGCATGCCTCTGTTACGTCTCGCGACAGGCAATTGCTCAATTAGATTAACTTCAGTCTTGAGCGAGACGCTCAAGACAACACTTATGGAATGCTAGATTTATGGTTGTCTTTCGCGTCTCGCGACAGATCTTGCACATTTTGTCCCTCTCCCCTTGCGACAGACCTTGCACTGGTTGCCTTTCGCTTCCCGCGACAGGCGATTGCTCAATTAGATTATACCGGCTCAGTCTTCATCTAGCAATATCACATCTTTTAGGATCGTTAAGAGAGCCATCAACCTAATTGTACTATGACTAAGTTGCCTGTTCTTCTTTTTATTCTATCGGTAGTATCCTGTACAACATCTCCTTCTGATGATATATGTGGGAATACAGATGTTTTGAAATCCTATACTGACCCCGATGGCAATAGATATCAGATTAGTACAGATGGTTCTATTTATAATC
This sequence comes from uncultured Saprospiraceae bacterium, assembly GCA_964470035.1. Classification (GTDB taxonomy): domain Bacteria; phylum Bacteroidota; class Bacteroidia; order Chitinophagales; family Saprospiraceae; genus JAJRXG01. Next base: position 18,265 of record CAYYBR010000061.1, on the reverse strand, counting down.
AAGAAGACTGCAGCTTCGTAGCCACACTCTTTGTCCCAGGTTTTGAAAATGAAAAATATGCAACAGAAGGGGACAAAATATACATCGTAGATGAAGGTGGCGCCAGATATGAAGTGTTTCGATCATTTCAAGAAAACATGGACAATCATAACGACTGGAAAAACCTATTCATCCAGGACTTAAATGACCGTACTCGTTTTATAACGAATCTTACTTTACAAGGACCTGGTGCCAAGACCGCATCAGCATATCTAGCGCTCAGAGATTGTTTGATAGAACAGTCATGCGACTTCGTTGATAATAATATCAGTCTTATGGCAGATCCCACGGACCCTCTTAATACCGTTTTGCAACTACACGCCTATCCTCCTACACCGGATATGGTAGTCTCCAAAAGCTCTATCACATCAAATGTCTTATATTTTGCTGAAGGTGAAGATATATGGTTCAGTGCCGACTACTATATAGAAAAGGGAATGCCACATACCATTGTAGACTTTGAATCATCTCATGTTTTACATTGGGGCCCTAGAGCATTTATTAGGAATGGTTATTTGGAAATCGAAAACAAATTTCTGGATAAGCAGACATTCCCTCAAAACGTCACTTCTTCTATTAAGGTTCCAATGCAGCGTTGGTTTAACCTGAAGGTTCATTTCCAATTTGATGAAGAAGAAGGGATCATCCAGGTTTGGCAAGATGATGAGTTGATTATCAACCACCTTGGTCCTAACATACCTGTTTCTAATTGGATCTTAGACGCTCTGGAGGTAGGGATATCTGCCACGTCAGAAGAAACTATCCTCTTTGTTGATAACATTCAATTAGACACTTCTGAGTTCTAATTTGGCACTTGAAAGAACCTCAAGCTTGGCAAGGTGTAATTAGTAGTACTACTGTTAGAAGGCTCACGCTCTAGCAATCACCACAACTAGCGTAGTCTAATATTATCAGCCACTCTTAATCACTCTAAGCACAAGATCCTTCCACCTCACCTTTATCCCTCCTCCATCATGTATCTGTAGGGCGATGGCACCTTTGCCCGTACCGATCTTAGCATCTGTTATGGATATCATCTCAGTTCCATTCACCCAGCTAGTCACATGGTCACCCACGACCAGGATTCTCATCTCATTCCATTCTCCAATTTTCAAGGCCTTATCCTTTTCGGGTGCTGGCTTGATCAGCCATCCTCGACCATACGACTCGTATATTCCGCCAGTATTACTGCCAGGTGGTGCGACTTCTACTTGCCATCCCGTGATCTTGGTGCCCTCCAGTGTCGACCGAAAGAAGACACCACTATTGCCATTGGCTTCTTGCTTGAACTTCAGCTTCAGTTCGAAGTCATCATAAAACTTCTCAGTAGACAGATACCCGTATTCTTTCTGAGGTCCGCTTTCGCAAATGATCTCTCCATCTTCAACATACCACTTCTCCGATCCATGCTTGATCCAACCATCGAGGTTCTTCCCATTGAATATGTCGACAAACACCGCGTTCTCTTGTAAGAGCTGAGGGTTAGATGTCTTATTGCAGGCGGCTTGACTGAGCAAGATAAAGCTTATGGCTAGCGACAAGCTAATAAGTGAGAACAGACTTTTCACATTATATATTTAGATGATAATCACATGTTAGAAGTAAAGTAATAAAATCTAAAGAGGCGCAAAAAAAGATAAAATACCGACCTTCGATAAAACTGCTACAATGAATCATAGCATATTGACCGTATTCCTGATGTTTACCTTCTTAAACATACAAGCTGAGGAAATCACATCCTCTTCCGATTCAACTATTTTCATACTACAAGACTCCCTACCCAAAGAGCGAAGAGCACGCCCATCAGGAGTGCACTTAGTACTGGGTGGACCTACGATCCTTGCTTCTGTCTCCTTCGACCATTTTCTTTTCCCACATATCAGAACAGAAGGGGGCGGAGGTATTGCGGGCGTCTTTATAGGCATAAACGCTCACTTGTACAGTATACATGATAAGAGACGATGGTCACCATATGTTGGGACTTACTTTAGCTACTTCCCTGTCGATGTTGGCAACCCTCTGGTTACAGGCTATTATTTTCCTCTGGGCATACAGTATAGAAGCAAGAAAGGATTCACAGCAAGCCTAGAGGTAGCACGGCTCCACTCTAATGATGTGAACTTTGACCTACCTTATTTCGCTGGACTTAAGTTTGGACATCGATATTTGTTTAAGCCAAACCGGCCTTCTGGCAGGTAAGGACGAACATAAAAAGGTTTGGTCTCAAATCCCCATCCGGGTTCTCGCCATCCGTCAGCCACACTATCAATTCGCCCCTTCAGTTCTTGAGACATGAAAGACCCCTCCTGTCCGCAAAAGATGCGATTAGCAATCGAAACGACGAGTGTTAGACGGCTGACCTGGTTTACGAGCACTCGAGCAGATTCCCAACTTCACAGCACAAGTGAGAGTAAGTGAAGTTACACCTTGTTTCAGGTAGAGTGAACTGCTATATTGTATAAAGTAATTAGAGTGAGGGATGGAAAGATATTGAGGTGCATAATCCGATTTGTCACGAGTGTTGTATAATCAAAGAATAGAGGGGCGGCACTTTTTTACTTACAAAGATCTTATGTACATTACTGATTAGTCAGTCACATTATGCTTAACCACTCGCGATCATCCATTTTCCTATTGATCCTCTTTTTTTATCAGGTAGATTTTCATGCACAGCCAACCACTGAAATTGAAACTATCATAAGCGACCTCATCAAACAAGGTCAAGCAGATTCTGCTTCCGTGATCGTAAATCAGATAATTAGTGAAAGTAGTACAGCAGATCTCGAAAGAGCAGCAGCATATTATAGTCGAGGGCTGATATACTATCATCATTCTGCATATGACCAAGCTATAGCTGATCAAAAGAAATCGCTATCAATAAGTGGTGACCAGTATCCATATTTAGCTTACCGCGCAAGAAGTCAACTTGCCGCTTGCTATGAGCGTAATTACGACTTTGACTCATCAAAAGTTCATCTGGATATTTTATTAGAAAACGAAGAGTACGGTGACTCGCTTTCTCTTACCTTCACGTACTACGGCATCTATCGCTACTATTATAAAGGCATTAATAGGGAAATAGCATTAGAATATATACAGAAGGCACGGGATATTTCGAGTGCTCTAGGCATGGATAAGAGAGCTGCTTCTTTTGATGTCTACATAGGTGATCTCTATGGTAAAATTGACAATGACTCTCTGAGTTTATTCTATTATAGTCGAGGCCTCCAGTATCTTCTTGACAATGATCATCGGAACGAAGCGTCATATGTCTACCTCGATAGAGGATCCTATTATAATGGTAAAGAACAATATGAATTAGCAGAAAAAGATTTACTTGAATGTCTAAGGCTCTCTAAAGAAGAGAATATCCCTGCTAACATCGCCAATGCGAATCAGTTTATATCTGAAACTTATGCTAACACAGGTCGATATAAAGAAGCTATAGATGCTATCAATATATCAATGGAGATATGTGAAAAATTTGATATCGAGATTTGTCGAGTTTATGCATATATGAATTATACTGCTGCCTACCATAAAGCAGGCAACCACCAAAAGGCTATAGAATACGGCGAACTGCTCACCTCTTATCCTCTCGATGAGTATGTCGACGAAATAAATACCGGATACGGTTATTTAGCAAAATCCTATAGCGCAAGTGGTAAGCATGCTAAAGCATATAAAGCCTTAAAACAAGAACGAATATTGACAGATTCGATTTTCAACATAGAAAAACAAGAATCTCTAGGAAAGTTACGTGAAGAATATGAACGGGAAAAAAACTTGGTCGAAATCACTCAACTGAAAAGTGCTAACCAACTTGAAACACTCCGTAGGAAAGGTTTGACATGGGGGCTTGGCATGTTTGGAGTATTATCATTTCTGATATTCAATAGAGAAGTTAAGAGAAGGAAAAATGCCAATCGACTACATGAAGCTCAACTGAACATCAAGCTATTGGAGGAAAACAAATTAAAAGAAGAGATTCAATATAAAAACAGAGAGCTTTCGACCAAAGCACTCCATATTGCCAAGAAAAATGAAATGCTCGAAAGCTTAAGGAGTGATCTTGAAAAACTCTCTCAAGAAGAAGGGTCGCAGGCCTGTGTACGCAAAGTAGTCCATACACTTAAGCTTGAAAGCACTATTGATCAAAACTGGATCCAGTTCATGGACCAGTTCACTAATCTAAACCCAGATTTTTATAAAAAACTCATTTCTCAGTTTCCTGATCTATCGAGAAGCGATCTAAGGCTTGCTGCACTACTTAGGATGAATCAAAGTTCAAAGGATATTGCAAGCATGCTCAGCATCTCAGATAAAGGTGTAAAGAAGGCGAGACAACGAATCAGGAAAAAGCTAGCACTTGACCCTATTGATAGCCTAGAAACTTTCATTTTGAATATATAAGGCTCGTTATTGAACTCATTTCGAGTTCTTTTCAAGGCATTTGTTAGGCGATAACATTCACTAAAGGTTTATAGAGTGCTATTCTTTATGCATTAAATCGCACACATTTTAGGGCTTTTGCACGTAAAATCTCTTTTGTCTACCCTTTGTCTACCCTCGTTTTTTGAGAATTAGGGGTAGATATCTCCATCTTGCGGCCATCATTAAATCAACGTATCTGACCATGCAAGCAGCCGCAATACAAACTTCCTCCATTGTTAGAATTAGACCTCTGATCTCACCTCGAGAAAAAGAAGTGCTGTTTCTACTTTCCAATGGTTATGTAACTCGAGAAATAGCCTCAAGCCTTTTCATCAGCGACCATACAGTCAATGATCATCGCAAGGCTCTCATGTCAAAACTAGGCGCACGTAATGTCGCTCAGATGATCCGACGTGGATTCGAACTTAATATTCTAAATGCATCAATCTAACATCATGAGAATTATCATTACACTCATTTTAAGCCTTAGTACATACATCTTATCCGCTCAACTTAATAGCGAACCACGCATCAGATACTACGTCGAAGTTCACGGTGTAGACTGGGATATATATGCTGGAGAGGATGTACCTGAAGGCACCTGGAGAATACGCACAAAATTTGGTTCTCAATTTCCTACAAACAGTGCTAATGAGGCTGACTATGTTGGCACCCCTTGTGTCAGGCGCCAGAGCTATGCTTTCATCGAAGGATTGGGTGTAGAGCTGAGATCAGGTATAGGTGAATTTAATACAACAGTATTCTATAATGTACTGGCATATGAAAATGATCAGGCCGATTGGTGCATCCTGCATAGTGGGGATTCTTTTGTACATAGTGGACGTGGAACTATCGACTTTAAAAATCGCGCTTCTGCACAATCAACTTTCTATAGCTATCCATGGCATGATATACAAGTCAGAGGTTGGTCAGATATCCGGATGAGACAACTCTGGTCACTATACGATGGTCAATGGTCGGTCTCTGATGGACTTGACTTCGGCTCGTTACAAGAAGGTGATGACGTTTCTCATTCTAACACCACGAATTTTACAGTGTACAAAGAAGTACACTATGGAAGTAAAAACACCTTCACCCAAGACTCGAGCAATGTATTTGGTGCTCCTGCTCAAGAAGCTACGGATGCGTATTACCGCATAGATTTGAATACGGCTAAGAACTTGAACATTGCTACTTCAGCTACATCATTCGACCATTATATCCATCTGATGAATGAAAAAGATGGCATTATCACTCATATCGCTTCCGCAAATGGAGCTACCCCTGCAATCAACGAAAGTCTTCCATCTGGCATCTACTATGTCATCTTTGAAGGAGAAGGTACCAATCAAGGCAACTTTGCGGTACATGTGGCAGTGGATAGCGCTGGTATAACTGGAGGAGAGATAGCACATCCGACATTATTTATAAAAAATGGATGCACGACGACAACTCCTATCAGTACATCTGCAGCACCTACCAATACGTTTGGTGGTGACTTCACGTATAGTTGGGAATTCAAAACATCTAGCCAATCTACCTGGACACCAGTACCTGGTGCTGTCAATGAAACTTTAACTGGAGCAGAATTAGGACCAGTAACAGAAGACATAAATATAAGAAGACTAGCACATAGTGAAGGATTGACCCGGACCTCGAACATATTGTCTTTTGCAGTTAAAGACTTTGCGGAAGAAGGAGGATATGATGGAACTATTTCTGGGAAAGTAACAGGACCTAATCCTACTAATGGTATCGGTGGAGTCTCCATATATGCTTTCTCAGATGCTGAAGGCGAGTGCGCAGGCCATATAGATAGTACGATTACAAATTCTAATGGTACTTACTTCTTGAGTAATCTATATTATACGGATGCCTCAGTAGGTGCCAACTTTAAAGTCTATGCACGTTATCTGGACCATGGATTTAACCCGGATACGATAGAGGTACTGAACATGAACTCTGATGTCCCTCGAGGAGATGTCAACTTTATTGATACGAGTACTTTAATATTAAGTGGAAGGGTCTATCAAGTAGACTCATTGATGACAGAGTGTCCATTGCCTAATGTAGGCTTTCTTCGAGATGGTGCGATGGAACCAAATATATCGATGGAAGATGGTACATACGGCTTGGCTCTTTCACCAGGAACCTATGACTTTGCAGCAGCCTACATGGGAGATGCACATACCTTCGCTCCTGCCTCATATGCTAACGTGGAGGCCTCTACAGACACATCAGGATTCGATTATCAAAGTCTCACTACACACCAAGTCTCTGGGTCAATCATGGCATGTGGAGGATACTGCTATGGTGGCGTAGAAATTAGAATAGTCGATGACTATGGATGCTTCGACTATCTGTTAGAAACTGATGATTGTGGCAACTTTAGTGCTAACCTCCCAGCTAGAAACTATCGCTTGGAAGTAACCAGCACCGACATAGGTCTCGAAGAAGGCTATGACGCGCAGAATATAGCATACTTTTTCGCTGATCAAGAAAGCATATATGCAGACTTATCAGCTGCAGATACCGTACTTACTTTTACATTCGCACAACCACCTCTTGTAGCTCTCCGCACACATAGCGACACTACAGGTATCCAACCAATAGATGGTTGCAGTCAAGATACTGTTCTTGCACAAGGAGAGACAACCACACTTATATTCGATGTAGTTGAGGCCTTTACAGATGGGTGTCCTATGGACACAGGTATCTTGGTGCTAGTTGATGAGATATCAGGAAGAGATACTGTTTATATGCCTGTGAGTAATGGTGAAGCCATATACCAAGTGATACCTGACACGCCTTACCTATTCCCATTTGAGCCCTATCAACATCTGGAGTATTATGCGATGAGTTTGGATAGTCAGTCGATATCTCCTTCCCAAACGATACGTGCTATAGTCACGGGCTTTAAGGCACGCAATGCTCAGTTCACGACTGTATCCCCTGAGATTCCTTTTTTAATCTTACGAGACCCACCTGGTGACGAGAGTCATGCATTCTTCGAAGAATCACATACTACGGATTTCAATATGAACTTTAGTGCTCAGTATGGTGGTAGTGTAACCACATGGGGCAGGGCCAAAATCGGCGCCCAGTTTGAAGCAGGAGTCCTAGGTTTCTCTACAGAGTCAGAAGTATGGGGCGAAGTAGGATCTTCTGCCACCGTAAGTGCTTCCAATGCGACAGATGAAGATGTCACTATAAGTGTCACTAACTCTGTCCTTCATCAAACTTCTGATGGTGAGAACCCGGCATTCTTATATCAAAATGGCGATATATATGTGGGGGCAGCTATGAACCTAGTATTTGCGAGAGCGGATGTCTTGATATATGATGAGGCAACCTGTCAAGACACTCAGATAGTAGAGTTGATTATGGGACAAGACGGCTTTGCCACTCAATTCACTCATACCGAATCTCACATAAGGGACTTTGTGATACCTGATCTCGAATCACTTAGAGATCTAGGACCACAAGACTCCATCGTATGGTACCAAAACCAAATCGATATGTGGCAACAGACGTTACATAGAAATGCACTCTTAAAAGAGAGCGCCCTACAAAGCGACTCATATCCAGATAACATCACTTTCTCTGCCGGCACCGATGATACCTATACTACTACGAATGCTACTTCCACTACCATTGCCTATGAGTTCGGGCTTGAGGTAGATAGTGAGTTTTCGGCAGAATTCGGATTTGAAGTAGCAGGTTCAGGAGCATCTGGTGGTGTCAGGACCAACTTTAGAGTAGAAATCGGTGGAGGCAACTCCACAACAGACCTTAGATCCAGAACGACATCTTTTACACTTAAAGATGGAGATAATGAACCAGGGGATACATACACGGTGGACATCCGTGAGTGTCCTGTTTATGGCACTGCTGTCTTTGATCTTGTTTCTGCTACGACTAGCTGCCCATATATACCTAACACTTTAAAAAGAGACCAGCCCTTATTGATCATCCCTGATCCTGTAAGGCTTGATGCAGATCCTGATGGTGTAGAGTCTTTCTTTCTAGAGATATACAACCTAAGTGAGAGTGAAGAAGAAAGAACTTACGTCTTAGACTTCATCGACGGCAGTAATCCAAATCTCGCAACTATGAACCCAAGTCTTGTGGGAGATAATACGCGCCTTAGGTTTAATGTTCCCTACACGGGTCCTGGCGGCACACCGACTATCCAAAGAATAGACGTCACAAGGAACAATCTAGAATTCAGTTATGAAAACTTGACATTTGTCGTCTATGCTGATTGTGATGCTGAGGATCAAACCAGCTTCAACCCTGCTACATCGTCTATAGCTACCGTATCTGTCTTCTATCAATCACCTTGTAGCGATATAGAGATATCCCAACCCGAGCCTGGCACAACTTGGTTGGTTAACACAGATGACAACAATCTACTTGATATCGAGATGTCAGACTATACAATCTCATTATTAGATGATATCGAAGTGCAATATGTCACCAGCGGAGACCATACATGGACTACGGCTATGGTCATACAAAGCGGAGATCTGGACCCTACTTCTACTATGATACAACTCGATGTCACTGACATACCAGATGGGATATATGACATCCGACTACAGTTGAATTGTAATGAGGGAACCTCATATACGCAACGTAGGTCAGGAAGTATCGACCGAATCGCTCCTATTGTTTTTGGTACACCAAGCCCAATAGATGACATCTTTGACCAATCCTCTAACGATGAGTTGAGTGTCAGTTTTGAAGAAGATATCACTTGCGTAAATGCCTCAATTCTCCTAACAGACATGGAGACACTTGAGGTCATACCTGCAACTTTATCCTGTTCTAATAATAAAGCCATCGTTGTTCCTAACATCTTGTTAGACTCACGAGGTCCTGCGATCTACCGAGCTACTTTGATTGGGGTAGAAGACATGTACGAAAACATGAGAGAAGATTATAACTGGGCCTTTATCGTAGGAGATTATGTCTATGATCCTGACTGTAGTCCTCTTTTGCTTTCTAATAACAATGTGGATCAAGATGCCATATCCCAAAGTGTCTACTATTCTCAACAAATTACTACGGATGGTACGGTACAAAATGCATCGACCATAGAGGTAGTGTCAGAAGAAGGAGTTGACATAGAAGAAGGATTCACCGTAGAGGGTGGAGGTGTTTTTGAAGCAAATATCGATGAGTGTCCTAATGACTAATTAGAAGTTTACTCCATCATGAAATCAGAGCATACCGCACTTCAGGAGCAGCTCTTAAAATCGAAGCTTGAGATAGTCGCAGACCGCAACGAGCGGTTTGCGATTATCATCAAAAAGCTTGATAAAATCTCAGAGAAAATAAGGCAAGACCTAAAGGGAAAATAGGCGCCCAGACATGATAAGTTAATAAATGGGCTAATTTTATAAGGTCAATAATTCACACTGTAAATAACCGTATAAGGTGAGATTATCTAGAATAATCCTATTGTGTTTGTTTTGTTTCGTTATAGGTAGCAAAACAAGCTACAGTCAAGTAAGCCCTGTCAATAATTTTGTTGCCTTACCTAGAGCCTTTCAATCACAAAATCCAATCCTTGACCTCTCTTTGGGAGATAATATAACAGACCAGAGTGGCTCTAATTATTACTGCCATACATCAAGTAAACTAAAAACAATCAAGACCCCTTATGGAAGCGCAGTAGTCCTTGGCGACAATGCCCAAGATGTTATCATGATTCCTGGTGAGAGCATAGATGGCATCAGTGATTTTACAATGACATTTAACGTAAAACTTAACGGTTTAAAGTACTTTAATAATATCATCAGCGGTGCCAACGAAAGGGTCTCTAACGAGTTAATTATAGCTTATAACGATCTCCATGAGGTAAACAATGGGCTCTTACTCACTTTCAAAAATCAGCTATACCAGTTTGAGGGAACAGAAGGCATATTGAGTGACCTTGAGTGGCACAATATAGTTCTCATCAGAGCAGGAAACTATGTTACTGCTCTAATAGATGGAAAGGTTAAAGGAGGGGCTGCCACCATCATTAATGGATCATTAGACATAGCCTCTGACGGCTTTATCATAGGTCAAGATCAAGATGCCGTAGGAGGAGGTTTTGACGAAAGACAAAACATGAATGGTGCCATAGGGCAGTTAAAAATCTATGATCATGCATTCGATGTTCTGGAGTTATTCCCTGATGCATATATCGATTGTCCAGAAGCAGGCACTCCTTGTGATGATCGCAATCCCAAAACCATTGATGACCGAGAAAATGGTCAATGCAATTGTGCGGGTACTCCAGAGTTAATTAACGATGAACTCATATCAACTAAGTCAATTAGTGCACAAAGAGCTTCACGAAATAAAATCTTGACTATCGTATTAGTCTCTCTATTAATCGTTGGCATAAGTGCGATATATCTCATTAGCCACAAGCGTAAAGAAGACAAGTCCAAATTAGAAAAACGCAATCTCGAAGAAAAAGAAAAAAGAGAGGCAGCCGAAAAAGAACTAATAAAAAAACAAAAAGAGTTAACTTCAAAAGTTTTACAACTCGCTAGCAAAAATGAATTTCTCTACAACCTGGATAAAGAAATAGGATCTTTAAAATCCTCAATCGACTCTGATGTCAGTAACACTACAGAGAAAATCTCTAGAATGATCAACAGCGATCAAATAGATGATGAAGAATGGGAACAATTCGGAAAAGAATTTAGCAATATCCACCAAGACTTTATGGATCGGCTTACCTCTCAGTATGGAGATTTTTCTAACTATGAATGGCGACTCATCTCCTTATTAAAGATGAATCTTTCATCTAAAGACATCGCTAACATCCTTAGAATCTCTCCGAACGGAGTTAAGAAAGCTCGCTATCGTCTTCGTAAAAAGATGGACTTAGCAAGCGAGTTAGACTTACAGGATTTCTTTATTTCTTTTTAAGATTTTAAGAGCATAAATCAACCTATGAAAAACCACCTCACTGTAGTTATATGTATTTTAAGCTCGCTCTTATCAGCTCAAGAAAGTCCTTCGATCGACAGTATGATATTTCAAGGCAAAGAGATTGTATCAGACGATCCAGATGCTAGCCTAGTACTCACCTATCAAGCATACGAGCAATCCATCACTGAAGATTATTATTGGGGCAAGGCCAATGCCGCGGGATGGATAGCTGAGGCCTACTACTACAAAGGCCAGATGGATAGCATGGACAAGTATAATTACATCGCTTTACAACTGTCCCGAGAAGAAAATGATCTTCCTGCCACTAGTGATAATTTAAAAAGTATCGCCCAGTCTCTCTCTGATAGAGGTAATCATGCTGAGGCTCTAGAGTATTTTTATGAAGCTCGAGAAATAAAAGAACAACTAGGAGACACCACTATTATGGCTGACATCCACTTACGCATAGGTGCCGTATTTGACAATCTAGACATGATTGATACTGCCATGATCCACTATGATATCGCTCTGAACTATAGTAGAGATATCGATCACAAAGAGCTCATCGGCCAATCTCTTAATAATATCGCCATACTTCATAAAAAACTAGGACAGTTCGAAAAATCTCTAGAAACACTACTTGAAGCAAAGTCGTTCTTCGAATCGATAGATAACCAGTATGGGCTCTTGATCAATTCAAATATGTTAGGCGTCACATACAAAAGCATGGAGCGATACGATGATGCTCTAGAAGCATATGAACTGCTTAAAGCATTATCAACTGAGCTCAACTTTAAAAGAGGACATATGGCCTATGGCATTAACACTGGCACGATCTACAATTTAGTCGGACAATATCAAAAGGCTGAAGCGTCATACAAACTAGCCATCGATATAGCAAGTGACTTTGACATCCCCCTTTCCTTATCTGATGCTAGAAGTGGTCTTGGCAAAAGTCTACTAGGTCAAGGACGACTTTATGAAGCTGAAAAGGAGGTAACTGTTGCTCTAGAATTAGCTCAAAATTTAGAGTCTTTAGACAAGCAACTTATCGCCCACAAAGTTGCTAAAGACATCTTCCAGGAAAAAAAGAATTTAGAAAAGACAGTCGCACATTTAGAAGCCATACAGACACTTACGATAGTATCTTTCACCTAGACAAGGCGAAGCAAGTAGATGAATTGCAGGCTAAATATGAAGCAGCAAAAAAAGATGCCGAAATAAGTCTTCTGAACAAAGAAGCCGAACTCGATGCAAACAGAAAGAGAAGCCTGTTGGGAGGCCTTATACTACTTACAATAGCAGCACTAACTTTGATTTACAGCCTAATCCAACGAAGCAAAAAGAGGCAAGCACTACTCTCTAAAGAAAAAGCCATAGAGCAAGAAAAAAGAAAAAACGCAGAAGAAGAACTTGAGTATAAGAAGAAAGAACTAACTGCTAAGGCTCTACAACTAGCTAGTAAAAACGAATTCCTGCATAGCCTAGAACAAGAAATAGGGTCACTAAAATCTTCAGTAGACTCTACTGTGAGTGACACTAGCAATAAAGTCTCACGGATGACCAATAATGATCAGCTAGATGATAAGGAGTGGGAACAATTTGGCAAAGAGTTTAGCAGCATCCATCAAGACTTCAAAGATCGACTTACCTATCAGTATGGAGATTTCTCTAACTATGAATGGCGACTGATCTCCTTATTGAAGATGAATCTTTCATCTAAAGACATCGCTAATATCTTTAGAATATCCCCAAATGGAGTTAAGAAGGCTCGTTATCGTCTCCGCAAAAAGATGGACTTGGCAAGCGAGCTGGACATACAGGATTTCCTTATTTCTTTTTAGGCTGCCTAAAATACACACAATCCTAAACCATAATTTAATCAGACCCAAGGGTTAACCTAGTATAGTTCACATCACCCAGCATCATGGGTTGTGCTAGTACAACTAATTACTCTCAAATTCTGTTATTAAGGTAGAGCAATCGCACCCTACCGTGAGTAGCATAGCAGGCATACCAGACAATAATCGCAAGCGTATCGTCATCGTAGGCGGAGGTTTTGCTGGACTTCAGCTAGCTAAGTCTCTGAAGAAGTGCGACATGCAGATTGTGTTGATAGATCGCAACAATTATCATCAGTTTCAGCCATTATTTTATCAAGTAGCAACTTCGGGTCTTGAACCTAGCGCTATCTCATTTCCCTTGAGGAAGATCTTTCAAAATCAAAAACACATTCATGTCAGGATAGCGTCCTTAGATCGCATCGAGGCTGAAAAAAAGCGAATAGTAACAGACATCGGCACACTCACTTATGATCACTTGGTTTTGGCGATGGGCGCAGACACTAATTACTTTGGCAATAAGAATATAGAAGAACACGCCATCCCCATGAAGTCTCTTTCTGAGGCCATCTATCTGAGGAATCTCATTCTAACGAACTTTGAAAATGCGCTTAATCAAACGGACACTTCTAAGATCGAGAGTCTCATGAATTTTGTAATCGTAGGAGGTGGACCAACAGGAACCGAGCTCGCAGGTGCGATTGCTGAGATGAAAAACAACATCTTGCCGAAGGACTATCCAGAGTTGGACTTTGCGATGATGAAGATCCACTTATTAGAAGCAGGAGACAAGGTGCTTAACGGTTACTCCGTAGCTTCTTCTAATAAAGGCAAGGCATATCTAGAAAAGCTAGGTGTGCATATCTCTCTTTCCACCTTTGTAAAAGATTATGATGGCAAGAAAGTACGACTCGCAGATGGCTCTGTACTTGCTACTGATACGCTTATCTGGGCAGCAGGTGTGCGGGGCAATGCAGTCTACGGGCTAAAAGAAGAAGCAACAGGCAAGGGTGGTCGACTGATCGTAGATCGCTATAACCGCGTAAGTCATCATGAGGAGATCTACGCACTTGGTGATATAGCACTTATGCGGACTGAGGCCTTCGAGCATGGGCATCCTCAAGTAGCCCAGGTGGCTATGCAGCAAGCCAAACGACTTGCCAAGAATTTCAAGCGATACTCACGTGGTAAAGAATTGAAAACCTTCACCTACAACGACAAAGGCTCTCTAGCGACTGTAGGTCGCAACTTAGCAGTGGCAGATCTACCCCACCTTAGCTTTCAAGGTTTCTTTGCTTGGCTGCTCTGGCTCTTTGTCCATCTTATGTCTATCATCGGTGCGAAGAATCGACTCTTTGTATTTATCAACTGGACATGGAGTTACTTCACATACGATCAGTCACTACGATTACTCATCAAACCTAAAGAGCAAAAGCCCCCAGCAGTAGCAGATGCCTAGTTACATGTAGATAAAGAGCGACAAGTGCAATGTCAATGCGCTGATAGGAAAGCAGCCTTAACCCGATCATATCCTATCTTAGCAGAATGAGGGTTCTTATTCTAGGTATTGTTTTGCTCTGCATCTTTAGCTGCAACAGCGATACTGAACCCAATCTACCCAATACTGATATTTGTCTTCTTAAAAGCAACGAAAAAGTCAAAGGGCTATCAAATTTCTTAGATGAAGAATATCCGCATCGAGATAGCCTAGGACAAACTGGTGTATATGTCTTCGAGGAAGGTGAAGAAGCCATCATCACTCGAGCATGGTTAAGTCAGCAGGCCGAGAAGACCATCGACATCCAGTACTTCATTTTTTCTGAAGATAATGTAGGAGTGATTGCTTGTGACTATATGTTACAAGCGGCATGCAGAGGTGTGAAAATCCGGCTGATCATCGACGACTTAATGGTTGATGTTCATCCTGAGTATGTCTTAGCACTGGCCGAACATGAAAACATAGATATCAAAATCTACAATCCTAATCTTAACATAGGAAAAAACATTACAAGCAAAGTAAAGAGCCTAGTCACAGACTTCAGAGGCATCAACCAACGCATGCATCACAAGACCTTTATAGTTGATAATGAGATGGTGATTACTGGTGGGCGAAATATCGCTGACGAATACTTCGATTATGACCATGAGTACAACTTCAGAGATCGTGATGTCTTATTGATCGGCGACATCACAGAAGAAGTCCATAACGCTTTTGATGAATATTGGAGCAGTGACTATACTGTAGCAATAGAAGACTTAGTAAGCTATCCGAAAGATGACTATAACTATAATGCAGTCCAGCAATGGGTGCACCGATATTCTGCGGATACGTCAAACTATTGGCCACAAATCAGGGAGACCGTCCCATATGTCTTTGATCACATTTCTTCTACAAACAAGATGTACTGGATTGATAGTGTTGCATTCGTCTCTGATCCTCCTGGAAAGAATGATGGCACAAAAGGGCTTAAAGGAGGAAGCGTCACCACATCAGAATTAATTCGGCTAGTAAACGAAGCAGCATCCTCTATCTATATTCAAACACCCTATCTGATCACCACAGATCTCGGACAAAACTTGTTCAAGAATGCTGTAGATAGAGGCGTCGAAGTGCACATCTTGACTAACAGTCTGTCATCTACCGACAATCTAGAAGCATTCAGTGGATACAAACGCAATCGAAAAGAACTTCTGAAAGCGGGCGTCCATATCTACGAGTACAAACCAGATGCTCAGATCCGCAAGCAACTGATGAAGAGCGAACTTCAAAGAAACCTTGACTTCGTACCCATCTTTGGTCTCCATGCTAAGTCGATGGTAGTTGATAATAAGATCGCAGTCATAGGTACATTTAACCTCGACCCACGTAGTGCGAACCTTAACACTGAGTGCTTCGCTGTCATCCACTCACCTGCAGTGGCCATGGATATGGTAGAGATTATGAAGGTAGAGCTCGAAAGCCAAAACTCCTGGCATGTAACGACGGATTTCAACCCTGACAGAGAAGCAGGACTTGGCAAGCGCATGAAAGTTGGATTGAGACGCGTGGTGCCTAAGTCTGTATTATAATGAATCAATTGGTATTTGGTAATTGGTTAATGTTCCATTTGACGCACTTCGACTGAAATCGTTTTACTACTAGGGCTTCTACTTCTTCCAACTTGGTTGATAGATGAAGAACTAGTTAAAAGAGTAAAACCAGTTGATCAAAACATCGAAATAAAAGAAGTACAAAATTTACAATGAATACCCCTAGTGATTTTTTGAGTATCTAAAATCTAATCATTCAAAAGGTGCATTCACACATTCAAGATAGGCATCTATACAATTTAACATTTGTCCTCTCTCATTCTCAATAGTTTTACGAAGTCGCAACTGTTAAACGACCTGACCATAAAATTAAATATTGACAGTCAACAAAACAAATGGTCAAAATTGAGCATCACACATCGCTTCGAATGAAAAGTAAAATATCCAATCGAGAGCGAGAGATAATTGACCTGATAGCTCAAGAGTATTGTGTCAGAGAAATCGCAACCCTTCTCTTCATTAGCGAACATACTGTTACCTCGCATAGAAAAAATATTATGCGCAAGTTAGAAGTAAAAAATACAGCAGGATTGATTCGTCGGTGCTTTGAGACTGGTATATTAAAATTATGTGAACCTGAATTAAACTTTACTAAGAGCAGCTTCTGATATTTATAAAAACACAAATAAGTTTATAATGAAATTTAGCCTAACAACACTCTTCTATTTTTCTTTTCTCCTTCTATCCGCGCAACCTGAAAAAATGGACATCGACGGCGCCATCAATATCCAAAAAGCGGTCGGCACTAGTGTCGGGACCATAGAATACAATGGAGCAATGGATGACTTCCGAGGGCGCACTACATCAGGATGGGAATCATTGACTTCTGGAGGAGGAACAGGTTCGCCTCTTTGGAATCTACTATCAGGTGACAATATTTCCTATACCAATGGTAATGTTGCGATCGGCGGAACGACATCACTAAGCAGTATTTTAAACATCAATGGTAGCACACCAAGCATGTTAAGATTACAAGGATCTGGATCTGGAGGCGCTTACCAACAGTTCTATTCCAATGGCGCATACTGGGGATTAATTGGTGATGAAGATGGTGATGGAAGCGATCTATATTTTGATATTAAGAGCAGATCTGGTGCAGCGGGGATAGCCATAAGCACTAGCACGACTAACAATGCACTAAAAATTGAAAACAATGGCCAGGTGCAGATCAAAAATCTTCCAGCCGCCTCTACTACAGATTCATATGTGACTGTGGACGCCGCTGGCAACTTAAGAGCAAAAAGCACTTCGAGTCCTACATATGCGATCGGCGACTTTGCTCAAGGAGGAGTTATCTTCTGGCTAAGTCCTGATGGCCGTCACGGAAAAGTGGTATCAATTTATAATATGGGAGTAATTAACTGGAGTAACATAACTTCAGAAAGCAATGGAGATAGAGCAATTAGCAGAACCAATGGTGCAGGCAATACAGTTGCCATAACTCTACAACCAGGTCATACATTCTCTGCGGCCCAGCATTGCACTGAATTTGCATATGGCGGATATAGTGATTGGTATTTGCCCGCCATTGATGAGTTAATTGAAATATACAACCTTAAAGAAGCTATCAATACCACAGCACAAGCTAATTCAGGTGACGCATTTGTTGAAGCAATATATACAAGCTCTACTGAAGTCAGCGCAGACAGCTACAGAAGATTAAGCTTCTTGAATGGGACAGATTTACCAATCACAAAAGTCAATTCTCATAATATCAGAGCAATAAGAGCATTCTCAGTTGACTAGCACATATTTCAACGCTACACGATTCCTAGAACTCACAACGTCATATCATATAAAATACATTAATAAAGATCAGAATGAAACATACTCTATTCACGCTCTGCTTTCTTTCTAATTTAACACTCTTCGCGCAACCTGAAAAAATGGACATCGACGGCGCCATCAATATCCAAAAAGCGGTC
>CAYYBR010000060.1:0-19434 GCA_964470035.1 uncultured Saprospiraceae bacterium | reverse complement strand
TCGATTGTAAAATCTACTTTACTTCCACTGTGACATGTATTACATCTAGCATAGCTGTTTTGAGCTTTTACTCCAGTTACAGCTGTTGTTTCATTCATATTAGCTGGGAAGATTACTCCTACAAAGTTGGTAAAGCTAGTAGATGTGCCAGCCGCCGCCAGGATAAGTTTGCCTCTATTGTAGGCATAGTAGATACCATCTCGTACTGTACCAGATGATATGATATTACCGATCGACATACTGATTACTTTGATATCCGATCTGTTTCCTGCTAATCGCAGAGCATCTTTTACGCCGTTTTTCTCATTTGAGCTACTGATGATCACATCTGCGACAGCTCTTACTGTGACTAGGTTAGAGCGATAAGCTGCTCCTACCGCATTTCCATCACTTCCCCAAGGTGCTGCGGCTAGGCCAGCCATAGATGTACCATGGCCACATTGATCATGTGGAGACTCTAATCGCTTCCACCACCAAGCCCCGGTGTAATGCGTGCTGTACTTTTGGATGAATCTACCTGTGCTGTTGCCACTAGAAAACTGACTTCCAAGATTGTTTTGATTATCCGAGGCCCCAGTATCTATGATACAGATGCTTATGTTATCTCCATTAGCGCTTGACCAAGCAGCTGGGATATTGTGATTATTAAAATTCCAAGGGATTTTCGCATTAAAACTAGACGTATTTGTATAGTCTTGAGAGTTGATATTATCTGGAGATCCGTCACATCCACTCGATGACTTTAACTGTCGATCTTCATCCCCTAACTCTGTAGGGTCATAACCCATAGGTTCGATATATCTTATATTCTCATCCTGCTCTAATGCTTGTAGAGCTTCCAAAGAAGTAATCCTTAACTCCATAGTTGGGATGCTATTGTCAAGCTCAAATGGAAGGATTTGCGAAAGCGATAAGTCTTCACCCAGTATCCGGCTTTCTATCTCGATGACTTGATCTATGATGGCTTGTCTCTTTTGGATGAATGCATCTGGTAATTCGTCCATTGTTCCTATGAACTCTGCCATATTGCCAAATCCAGGTACCTGATAACCTATAGAGATTATCTGATCACTTTCTTGTGCTGCACTATAGATCATCTCTATAGGAGCTTCACTCCAATCAAAAATTTGATTTTTCTGTGTCTTTTGAGCGATGAATTGATCGATCTCAACTCGAGTAAAAGTTGTTTTTGTTTCTTCGACACCGATCGGTGTCTCTTCTGCACATGAGCTTATGACAAACAGTGCGATAAGAAGTAATCCTAGTTGTTTCATTATGCTGATTAGATTTGACTGCAAATATAAATTTAACTCCGAGTTAAGAAAAATTAATACTCTTTTTTGTATGCCCGAATAGGGCATTTACTTGTTTATGGGGATGAAATGCAAATAAAATATGATTTTGATTTGAGTTAGCAACATATATGAATATTTCTATGTGTGTCTGTGAATTAAAGAAACTGATATCTGATGATAGTTATCGCGAGCCATTAAATGACTTACTATACTTTTGTCGTTTTAAGATTCGGGTGATATGAAATATAACAAGCTAGGAAGTACAGATATAGATATAAGTGCAATCTGCCTCGGCACTATGACATTTGGAGAGCAGAACACTGAGACAGAGGCGCATGAGCAACTCAGTTTCGCTGTCGATCAAGGAGTTAATTTTATTGATACAGCTGAACTGTATCCAGTACCGGCAAGAGCAGAAACTCAAGGACTCACAGAAGACTATATCGGAACATGGTTGGAAAAGCGGGGTAAAAGAGATGATCTGATTATCGCTACTAAGATATGCGGTCCAGGACCTTATACGGAACATATAAGAACTGACCCAGATTATACTTTAAGCACTATACAGGAAGCACTAGAGGGTAGCCTCAAGAGACTACGCACAGATTATGTAGATCTGTATCAGATCCATTGGCCGGCAAGGCGTACTAATTATTTTAGTAGTCGTGGATTTCACAGGATGGATAATTGGGAAAATAATATACCTGAGATTGTAGACGGATTAGAACAGATAGTCAGGTCAGGAAAAGTAAGATATGTAGGTATCTCTAATGAGACCCCTTTTGGATTAATGGAATATATCAATGCGGCGAAGAAGAATGATTATCTCAAAATCCAAACGATACAGAATCCTTACAACTTGCTGAATCGCACCTATGAGACCGGATTGTCTGAGATGTCACTTCGCAATGGTATAGGACTGATCGCATATAGTCCGATGGCCTTTGGATTGCTTAGCGGGAAGTACCACAAAAAGATTGATTCAGCACGAGATAGACTGAACCTCTTTAAAGATAAGATGGCAAGGTATAGCTCAGAACAAAGCCAACTGGCGACTAATGAGTATCTTAAAATCGCGGAAAAATATGGACTTACCCTTGCTCAAATGTCACTAGCCTGGGTAAATAAACAAGCATTCACTGATGCTAATATTATAGGAGCTACAACCATAGAACAGTTAAAAGAGAATATAGGATCGATTGAGATAGAGCTAGACAAGGAGGTCATAAAAGAAATTAATAAGATACAAGCTGCCTTACCTAATCCTGCTCCATAGACTATCTTCGAATAACGATGATTAGAAAGGTTATTGCTTTATTAGGTTGCTACCTTCTCTGCTTAAGTGTTTCCGCTCAAGAAGAGCGACCTAAGGTTGGTCTAGTATTAAGTGGTGGGTCAGCTCATGGTCTTGCCCACATCGGAGTATTAAAGGTCCTAGAAGAGCAAGGTATACATGTGGACTATATTACAGGCACAAGTATGGGGAGTATCATCGGTGGGCTTTATGCCATGGGCTATACTGCTCGAGAGATAGAAGATCTAGCCCTTACTCAAGATTGGTCCGAATTGTTAGCCACTTCTGTACCACTGCGAGATATCGCGCCATCTGAAAAAGCCTATCACAATAGATATCCCCTGACTGTCAAGGTGAAAGATGGAGCATTCAGACTACCAGAGGGTTTTTTGAATAGCCACAAACTAGACATCGCTCTTAATCAGATGTTTCTTCCAGCACACGAGATCACAGATTTTGATAGCCTTACTATACCATTCAGATGTGTCGCAATAGACATCGAAAAAGGGGAGATCAATGTATTGGACAAGGGATATTTAGGTACAGCTGTTCGAGCGAGTATGGCCATACCTTCAGTTTTTGCACCTGTTCATTATGATGATAAGCTGCTTGTTGATGGCGGTTTGATTAGAAACTTTCCTGTTGAGGAAGTAATAGATATGGGGGCCGATAAAGTTATCGGCGTATACGTAGGAAGTAGGTTAGAAGAAAAGGAGAACCTGAAAACATTACTAGACATCCTCAATCAATCAGCTTTTATGATGGGGATTTTAGACAGTGATGAACAGAAGAAGAAAGTTGACATATTGATCGAACCTGAGGTAAAAGATTATCCCTCTTTTGCCTTTGACTTAGGTGACGTATTGATAAGAGAAGGACGAGTGGCAACAGGTCTTGCAATCGATGAATTAAAAGAGCTGAGAAGGCAACAAGAAAGTTATGATATAACTAAAAGGCAAAGACTAGATCACTCTAGCGATGTAGAAGTAATCGAAACCAGTTTTCCTCTTTTAAATAATCCATATGATGCACTTGCTAAATTCAAGTATGGGGATCATTACAATGCAAGTGTAGTTAGTTTAGAAATGATAGAAGATGGAGTGTCAAGAGTTTTTGGAACAAAGCATTTTGACAATGTCAATTATACATTGAATAGTGACGGTGAAGGAGAGCATAGACTGGAGATACTGGCTACTCCACGAAAGGTCAATACGCTCTCAGGTGCCTTTAACTTTTTTCCATCCTCGGGCACAGGACTAATTCTTACCAATGAATCAAGAAATATACTGGCCCGTCCATCAGTATTGTATACTACAGTAAGGGCAGCGCAAAACTTTGGAGTTAAAACAGATTACTTCTATCGACTGGGAGACAAGAAAGACTTTATGCTCTCAGTGAAGGGAAAGCTGCATCGCTATGATCAAAATCTATATGTAGGACAAGTAATAAGACAGAGGTTCACAGAACTCCAAGGTCAAGCATTTCTTGGTGTGGGCTTCGAACCTAACAATGACTTTCTAATTAGTGGTGATGTGGGTATCGATGGTTTTCGCTTAAGGCCGGTTGGACGAGAAATAGATGAGACAACATTGTATGGTCGTCTTGATGGTGTTGTGAAAGCTAATATCACAGTAGATAAACTCGATGATCCTATCTTACCTTCGGTAGGGTTTAGGGCAGAGTTACAAGGAGAAGCTCATCTCCCATTGGCTAATGAGTTAAATGATAGAGATACTAGAGGTCTTGAGATTCCAGAGGATGAAACATATGCCTCAGTTCAATTAAAGGCTATAGGAGCTTTCTCGATAACAGACCAACTTGTACTAGAAGGCAACTTTTCTGGGGGATTCAAATCTTCGCCTTCTCTTGTTGATAATTTTAGGGTGGGTGGGCTTGAAGACAGAGATACAAAGAGTATAGCTATGATTGGCCTTAACACTCATCAAGTGCATTTTGATCAGTTTGTAAAAGGAGGTGTTGCGATTCGATTAAATATAAGTAGTTCTATTTTTGTTGGAGTTCGCGCAGACTGGATAACGGGCGACAGGGTCTTTCGAGATATTCTTGACACTACTGACGCATCCGTTGATATCTTAGGATTGGGGGGGCATATAGGTATAGATACTCCTATCGGTCCTTTTCGATTTGCGATAGGTCATAATGACCTAACTTCAGATTGGAATACCAATTTTGCATTTGGTTATTCCTTTTTCTAGAACCATCTTTTCCTTTTAAAGTAGATCAGCGAGCATACAAAAATGATCGACATAATACTTAGCAAAACGAAGTATGCATTCTGCATCCTGAGCTCTGGCATATTTTCAAAGTTCATCCCATAAAGAGCTGCCAAAAATGAGAGTGGGACAAAGATGGTAGTGATGATGGTCAGAAACTTCATGACTTGATTAATCTTATAACTAATCGTAGACATGTATAGGTCTTGCAGACCAGTCATCGTATCTCTATAAGTTTCCACCATATCCATAACTTGGATAGTGTGATCATTTAGATCCCTGATATATGGTAGCGACGACTCTTTTATAATCGGGTTTTCTGATCGCACAAATCTAGATATAGCCTCTCGCAACGGACTGATATTCTTTTTGACTTTGATCATTTCCCTTTTGAGTCCATGTATTTTTTCTAGACTTTGTTCGTCAGTTCCTGCGGCGATTTCTTCTTCGATTTCATTGATAGATTCTTCGATATCTTCTAGAAGTACAAAGTACTGATCAACTATATCATCGATAAGTGCATAACAGAGATAATCAGCGGCTGAGTTTCTAACCTTGCCCTCTGCATTTTGTATTCGATCCCTTATTGGTGCAAAGAGATCTGAAGCCCCTTCTTGAAATGATATGACAAGTCCTTTCCTAAGATATATAGCGACCTGCTCTGTTTGGATTTCCCTTTCCTCTTCGTTATAAGTGAGCGCGCGGACTATAACAAAAATGCCTTTTTTGTACTCTTTGAACTTTGGGCGACGTAACGTGTCTGTGACTTCATCGAGAATAAGAGGATGAATGTCAAAGTTTTCACCGAAAGCTTTTATCAACTCGATATCATGCAAGCCTCTTATATCATACCAATCTATGGTATCTTCATTTGACTCCGATAATACTAACTGACTATGATTGTCTAATAAAGACTCCTTTAAATTGGAAGCACTATAGCTCAGTTTGTGTATCTGGACCTTTTCAACTTTTTTATTACCTCGGAACACAACAGATCCCGGAAAATGTCGATATCGTGATTTTTTAGCCATGATGGAGCATCGTTCCCGCTAAAGTATACAATCACCAACGAGTATTTGCAAAAGAGGTAAAACTACAAAGCTGCTGCAGGTAGAAAAGTCCAACTCATCAAGGTGCCAACAGGAGCTCCCTCATTATTGCTTTTGTACTTGGCGATGAGCTTATGCTTACCGCTGCGACCCGCTAAAGGTATCGCGTAGGTATCTGCACCTGTCATCTGCATCGTCGTTTTTATATCACCTTTGAATATCGGATCACTAGCAGTATCATCCAGATATACTTCGAAAGTTCCTCCTGATGCGAACATGGCTGGTGCACTTGCGGCCATTACGACCATTGAGATACCTGTCAGATCTATTTCGTTATACTCTAATTGAGCTCCATCATTTAGTATAACTATATCAAAGGGTTCTTCTAATCCCGGCATCACTGCATCTGTTACTTTAAACTTGCTAGCATTTTGAGCCACATCGTAGTTGATGGAAGAGACAGTCGCATCATTGAGGACGACATTAGAAAATGATCTAAGTGCCTCTACTCCGTCTGCACCTTTATCAGTGTATGATGCTATTAGTACAAACCTCCCACCAGGTTTTTTTCCGGCAGGCACTTCCAAAGTGTATGTGCCAGTAGGTGGTATTTTTTCTTTATTTTCTTCTTCGCCTATGGATAAAATGTATTGCGCCATCTGATTAGCATCTGCAGGTTTGATATCTGGATGGGCTGCCATAGCTGTTTCTCCCCATACACCTCCTCCTCCTTTGATAATCTTCTCTGCCAGATAGGAGATCTTACTACTTCTACTACCTTTTTGACCTAGATACTTGGCGCTTATGTCGGTATAGCTTGGGCCTATTGATTTGCCATCTACTTTGTGACAACTTACACAATCTGATTTCCCGATCTGTAATTGCCCTGGGTGACCAGATTTTAATTCTGATAGAGCCATATGACCTTGAGCGATCGTTGTAAGATCGTATCCCATCTCGAGGTAGTCTACACTGAGCGCTATATTACTCGGGTCTATGGATCCATCCTCAGAGTCTACCGCAGTGACTTCATAATCAAGAGGTTCGCCAGGGAAGTAGAAGTGTTGGTTGCCTTTTAGTTTTATCTCGACATGTGGCGGCGTATTACCAGCGAGCACTTTAGTCTGAGAAGTACTCTCTTCCCCAGCTTTATCTTTGACAGTTACCTTAGCTGTATAGTTGCCAGGTGTCGTATAAGTATGGTTCGCGATGGCTCCTTTAGCTGTATTTCCATCACCGAAGTCCCATGTATACTGGAGATCTTCTTCATCACTATCTTTAGAAGCACTTGCATCAAATTGTACAGCTAAGGGCAAACCTCCTGCGGACTTGTCAGCCATGATATTCGCCTCTGGTTTTCTGTTGCCAGGATTATAGGTGATTCGACTAAGTATGGCATTTTCATTGGCGGTAAACCAGCCAGTCCCATATTCTAAAGTATACAGATCACCTTCAGGCCCCATAACCACATCCATGAGGTTATTCCACTTGATAGAAGGTAAAAATCGCTCCATGGAGACCATGTCATGATTCTCATCAAAAGTGACAGCCATCATCCACCCTCTCATCCAGTCATAGATGATCAATTTATCATCATAATAATCCGGAAATCGATTAGGAGAATCTTCAAATTGATCGGCATGATACATCGGACCTGCCATAGCATTGCGCCCTCCTGAGCCCACAAGGGGAAACTCTTCAGAGTTGGCATAAGGATACCAGATCATTGCTTTTTGTGCTGGCGGAAGCTCTCGCCTACCGGTATTATTAGGAGAGTCGTTGATTGGACTTTGTGGATCAAATAGTTCGCCAGATAGGTTAGCCGCGAAGTCAAAATCATGGTAAGCTTTGTTATCACCTATGAAGTAGGGCCAACCAAAAAATCCTGGTCCCTTTGCCTGATTAAGTTCATCATATCCGCGTGGTCCTCTATCATCAACATCGTCTCTTGCGTCAGGTCCTACCTCACCCCAGTAGACATGATTAGTCTCAGAATCAATTGAAAATCTAAATGGATTTCGACAGCCCATCACATAGATTTCTGGCCTTCCTTCAGATCCGTCCTTCGCAAATAGATTGCCATCGGGTATATCATAGCTGCCGTCATCATTGAGGCTGATTCTTAAGATTTTTCCTCTTAGGTCATTTGTATTCGAAGAAGACTTTTGAGCATCAAACGGCCCTCTTCCTGGACGCTCGTCGCTTGGACTGTGACCTTGAGATTGGTGAGGATTTGTATTATCTCCAAATGAGGCCCACAAATATCCGTTATGATCAAACTCCAGTGATCCACCACTGTGACAGCACTCATCTCTTTGTGTTGGTACTGTAAGGACGACTACTTCATCAAGCAGGACGCTGGCTTCGTCACTGGCATCTGGATCAAATGAAAATCTTGATATGCTCTGGTGCACTTTCTCTGGATGAGAGTAACACAAGAAGAGATGATTGTTATCAGCGAAGTTAGGGTCTACTGCCATACCTATTAGTCCATCCTCTTCACCGCTATAGACTTCTAGAGTGGTGAGTGTGGTTGTCTTTTCTAGATCTGGATCATAGATTTTGAGAGCTCCTTTTCTTTCTATAAAAACTATGCGACCATCGGGAAGAAGATCGAGCTCCATAGGTTCATTAAAATAACTGTCGAGTTGATTCTTTACAAAGCGGTTTTCTTCTGGCATAACAGTAGGCAGCGTGTAGTCTACCGCCTTTCCATCTCCTATCAGCCACGCTAGCGCTCCCTCTATGTGTTTCACAAAGCCCTCTTCTTCATAACTCTCATCGGTATGACCTCCTCCAGTGTAGTAGGCTCTACCACCATCGTATTCGTGGTACCATGCGATAGGATGGTGCTCACCATTTGTCCCACCTTCGTAAGAAGTTTCATCAAGATTTAGTACCGGCGTGATGTCGCTATATAGAGATTTATAATTGTACCATTCGTCCTCACGATCCCATCTTTCTTGTAGATGATCTGTACTGATATGCTTATGCTCTGTTTTATCGATCGAGGCTTCTCTGACATTAGGATCGTTGGGGTGACCATTAAAATATCCACCGACTAGCTTACCATACCATGGCCAGTCATATTCGGTATCCGCGGCAGCATGAACACCAAGAAAACTACCGCCTGCTTGTATAAATCTTTGAAACTCTAACTGCTGCGAATCATCAAGTACATCACCAGTAGTGTTAAGGAAGACGACAACTTTAAAGTCTTTGAGATTTTGTGTCTTGAAGGCTTTTGCACTCTCTGTTGCTTCAACAGTATAGCCTTGTTCTTCCCCTATTTTTTTGATCAACTTTATCCCGGCACCTATGGACTCATGTCTAAATCCCTCTGTCTTACTAAATACGAGGATACCGTTGATCTTTTCTTGGTTACATGATAGGCACAATATAATGATGACGCTCAAGGCAAATACTCTTCTCATGCTGACTTATTTGAATGAAGTAGAAGGGAAAATATGAAATTGCTTATAGTCTAACGCACTATTTTATGATTTATAGACCAAAGAAGAGGAGGCCAATGACATGAAGTGTAAGCAGTTAAGTATTATATTAGAGTTTTTTATAATATGTTATTCGCTGGTATACCCTAGCTGAATTGAGAAGACGGCCAAATATTTTTGAGTAGTCTTTATAAGGGTTGTGTCTCTACAATTCGTCTTTATATAAGATCACCTTCCTGAGTTAAGAGCAAAATGAGGATGTAGTCTATTTCATTGGACTACTTGATTCCAATTTTTTTCATTTACGAAAGTGCCCAAATGAATAAACTGTGTCTGCTGATATCATGCATCTTTTTGGTTAATCACCTTTCCTCTCAAACTGATATAATAGGAAGGGGAAATCAAGGCGGTATCGTTGTTACAACCAGCGATAATGCTGAAAATACTGATGGTTCTAATACACTTAGTAGCCAAGGTTTCTTGCCTAACCTCAATGCTGCTTCGAGATTTTTATCGCAAGCTAGTTTTGGTCCTAGTATCGAGGATATTGAGTCTTTAAGTGCGCAAGGTATAGAGTCATGGATCGATGAGCAGTATGACATGCCGCGACCATTTCAACTTCTGAGTAAGCTAAAAGAATACCAAGCTATCAGAGCCGCTGGGATAGGTGATCCCGATGAAGGAGCATTCAACTACTTCTGGAATATGGCGTGGTGGCAATATGCCATGACCTCTCAAGATGTACTTAGACAGAGGATAGCATTTGCCTTGAGCGAGTTCTTTGTGATCTCTGATAATTCACAACTAGGAGATAGACCATATGGACTATCATCATTCTACGATCTCCTTATGGATCATGCATTTGGTAATTATAGAACACTCCTAAGCGAAGTGACATATCATCCTAGTATGGCGATATATCTGACGTATATGAATAATACCAAAGCCGATACTCTTTATAATCTTGATTATGGTGTGTATCCCCCAGATACGCTAGGAGTACAGTTCATCTTTCCCGATGAAAATTATGCGAGAGAAATCATGCAGCTCTTTTCTATTGGTTTGTATATGCTTAATCCTGATGGAACTCGACAGAAGGATGGCGAAGGTCAAGATATACCTACTTATGACAATGTTGATATCTCCGAGTTTTCTAAAATATTTACGGGCTTTTCGTATGGAGATAATCCTCGACACGGATATCCTCTCGACTATGAAGAAGGCATGGCCGTACCGATGCGTATCTTTAATGAGCATCATGAGCCAGGTCCAAAGCATCTCTTATTAGGTCAGACGATCGAGCCGCGTACTCCTGTTGATGGAGATGCCGATGTATCCGATGCTTTAGACAATCTCTTTCACCATCCTAATGTGGGACCATTTTTAGGTAGGTTTCTGATACAACGTCTAGTGACATCTAATCCCTCGCCAGCTTACGTAGCAAGGGTGACAGATGCGTTCAATGGTGACGGTCCATATGGAAGCGAACGTGGAGATATGAAGGCGGTCATAAAGGCAATCTTATTAGATGAAGAAGCCCGTAGTTGTAGTGCAGCCTCTGACGATACTTACGGTAAGCTAAGAGAACCCTTCATAAGATATATGCAGTTATCTCAAGCGTTTGATTACCAGACACCTTCAGGAGAATTTCGTAATACACTCTACTCGGTTATGATGCAAGTAGACCAACGACCACTTTCTTCTCCCAGTGTTTTCAACTTTTTTCAATCTGACTATGCGCCTATAGGCGCTATAGAAGATGAAGGCTTGGTAGCTCCAGAATTTCAAATAGCTAGCACTCAGACGATAGCAGGATACATGAATGGTCTAAATGACTGGTTGCTTAGAGAAAGGTATGTCAACGCTTGGAGTCTCTATGAAGGTGAACCAAGCTTCGATGATCAAGTAGGTCAATTTGATTTTGCAGATGAGATACTACTAGTGGAGGCTTCCAGATATGACCAATTACTCGAGAGACTTAATCTCATTTTAGCTCATGGCAAGTTAACCCAGCGCACCCTAGACATCTTAGTTGACCTAGTCTCTAATATCGACTTAGACGAACCAAAAGAAGTAGTGCAGTTCGCCATATATATGGTGATGTCTTGCCCAGAATATTTAATCAACCGATAACCAAAGTAATCATGTCAAAACATCATCTTTCAAGAAGAAGGTTCTTAGGGCAAGCCAGTTGTGCTGCAGTA
The DNA here is from genome assembly GCA_964470035.1 of uncultured Saprospiraceae bacterium. Classification (GTDB taxonomy): domain Bacteria; phylum Bacteroidota; class Bacteroidia; order Chitinophagales; family Saprospiraceae; genus JAJRXG01. The sequence goes on along the minus strand of CAYYBR010000060.1, from coordinate 7,906 downwards.
GGATCTTCTGCTTTTTTGTCTACTGCACTCAACCTAGGGATGATCAATACAGCTGCAGCTAGACCCCACATCATCAACAGTAACGGAGACTACAAGGCTATCGTCTGCATACTCCTAGCCGGTGGGGCTGACTCGTACAATTTTCTTATTCCGACAACGGCTTCAGAGTTTTCGCTTTATCAAGGCATCAGGGGAGATCTCGCACTATCGCTTGATCAAGTTCAAAATATCGCCCCAGATAATACAGATGGAAAGACCTATGGCATACATCAGGGTATGACAAGGATGAAACAACTTTTCGATCAGAATGATATGGCCTTTCTATCCAATATCGGTACACTCATAGAGCCCATAGCTAGTAGGGTAGAGTGGGAAAGTCAATCAAGAAGCATACCGCTAGGTTTATTTTCTCACTCGGATCAGATCATGCAATGGCAAACTTCGGTACCTCATGATAGAGGTGCAGTGGGAGTAGGAGGTCGCATGGCTGATATCCTCAAAAATATGAACGAGATACAAGAGATATCTATGAATATCTCTCTCGATGGAAGAAATAGATTTCAAGCTGGAAATACAGTCGTAGAATATGCCGTAGGCAATAGTGCGAATGTTGACGAGATCGGCTTAGAACCCTTTACCACTTATCGATCTAATTCGGGCATCATCACTGAACAAAGAGATGCGGCCATCTCTAATCTTGTAGAGGATGTGTATTCTAATATTTTTCATGATGCATATGGTGGTCTGACACGTCAGACTATCGAGAGCGTAAATCTCTTTAAAGATGCTCTCGGACGTCGTCCTGGACTTTCTACCATATTTCCTAATACAAACCTGGGTCAAGATCTGCGTATGATGGCGGATGTGATAAGCGCCAATGAATTCATGGGAGCTAACCGACAGATATTCTTTACCACCTTTGGAGGTTGGGATCATCATGACGAAGTACTACTCAATCAAGATCGGATGTTACCTATCCTCGATGGAGCTATCGGGTCTTTGTATGATGCCATGGGCGAACTTGGCTTACAGGATCAAGTAACAATCTGTACGATATCAGACTTTGCAAGAACACTCACTTCTAATAGTCAAGGATCAGACCATGCCTGGGGAGGTAACTCGATGATCATCGGTGGTGCCGTAAATGGAGGTAGAATCCACGGAGAATATCCAGAACTCTCGCTTGATAATGAACTCAACTTGGATGAAAGAGGCAGGATGATACCCCAAGTCTCTGTAGATGAATTTTATGCTGAACTAGCCTTGTGGTTCGGAGTTTCGGTGAATGACCTTTCCTATATCCTGCCTAACATCGGCAACTTCAATGACTATAATAACAACCCTAACCCTCTAGGCCTTTTTGTCTAGTCTTAGATAATAGATATGATCCAAAAAATATCACTCATCGTATTAGGAATTATTTTCTCGGCTAACGCCTATGGCCAATGTGTAGGAACTCAAGGGCAAGTGTCATGGTATTATTGGGAAGATGTGCGATTCTATACCCTTGACTACTTATATGTAGATGAGTCGTATCCGCTAGGACCAGATAAAGTTAGATCTCTCACCTCGCTGATGACACCCCGAAATTTTGATGACCACTATGGTGCCTTGACCAAGGGATTTATATCAGTACCTGAGGATACAGAGGCTACATTTAATATCACGGCAGATGATGACTGCGTCTTTTACCTCAGCAGTGATGCTTCATCAGCTAACCTTGATTCACTCATAGCAGTGCCCGGTTGGACAAGACAAGATGAGCATAACAAGTATCCAGATCAGACGTCCACTTCCGTAAATATGGTGGCTAACCAACTATATTATTTTGAGATACATCATCGTGATGGTTCTGGAGGTGATCATGCCTCGATTTTCTGGCAAAGGCCCTATGTATCCGATACAACTTGGCAGATAATTACCTCACCATTTTTAACAGATGTATGTGATGAGCTATGCCTCCCTATTGGCACAAGCTGCGATGATGGTGACCCTAGTACTACAGATGATGTAGAAGATGGATCTTGTAATTGTGTTGGACGTCCTGTATCCCAAGGTGCATCGATAGGTGCACGTCAGGAGTTGGATGCTTACTTTTTTGATGATATCCCGGGAGGAGACATCAGCACCTTACTGATTGATCCTGACTTTCCTACGATGCCGGACAGACATACTGTACATCGCGATGGATTACGTGCCACTTGGAGAGACGATATCGATGACTATGGTATGATGATGGAAGGATATCTCACTGTACCAGTAACTGGATGCTATGACTTTAATATCACAGGCGTCGCAGAGGTAAAGTTCTTTCTCCATGAAGGAGAGGATCCCACCAGTGCTGCTGACAGTATCTATACGAGATGGGGTGTGGGTAGGTTAAATCATGATCACCCTGACTTTGATGGTTCACAGACGATGACAGACATATGTCTTGAAGAAGGCCGATACTATTATTTTAAAGTTCTTCAAGTCGTACCAGCATGGGGGCATCATGTGAATATATATTGGAATGGTCCGCAGCACAGTGATGACGGATGGCATCACATCCCTGATATACTTCTTTATGATTATGAAAACGAACTTGCATGTCTTCCTACAGGACATATATGTGATGATGGAGATCCACTGACTGCCAATGATCAAATCCAGGAAGATTGTTCTTGTGCGGGGACCCCATGTACGCCCCAAGTAGACTGTGACGATCCAAGCGCTAACTACGCTCCATACGACTACTGTGAGACCTCTGATCAACTATCGACCCGAGCTGATGATAGCTGGCTGTCTTGTGACCCTGGGGATAATCCATATGTATTGGAAAGGTCAGGGCTTCATTGGATACACTATGATCTTGGTTCAACATATATGATCGGGACAACTAGGATATGGAATTACAACGTCCCAGGAGAAACTGATCATGGATTTTCCCAAGTTGAAGTCGATTACAGCACAGATGGAGTCACGTGGTTTCATCTTGGCACATATGATTGGCCCTTAGCACCAGGAGTAGCTAATTATCAAGGTTTTGATGGCCCTGACTTCCAGGCAATAGCTGCGCGTTACATTATGTTTTCTTCACAAGATGATCCTTCTATTTGTCGGGGGATAAGTAAGGCTACCTTTTCTATAGGTACTTGTAGTGAGCAAGGAAGTATCTGCGATGACGGGAGGTCTGATACTTATCAGGATCACCTTACTGCTGACTGCCAGTGTGTTGGGTACACCATAGAAGAACTTGATTGTGGAGTTGACACCTTATTTATCACACAGGATGATATGACTCCCGAGACATATCATGCCATCTCAGCACTCATGTCACAGGGCAATGTACTTGACGGAGGGGATGTACATTATAGAGCAGGTATGGAGATTGTACTAGAAGCCGGATTCAAAGTAGAAGAAGGAGGTTCCCTCGAGGCACAGATAGATGACTGCCCAGAAAACCTATGGGGTAATGAAGAGGGATTAAAGCTGCATGCTATTGTTGATCAAACTCAAAAACCACAATTGCTTGAAGCACCGAGAGAAGCTAATCTTGTAGAAGTATTTTCATTTGATGAGAGTAGCGTGCAGACGGTTCATATACATCTTCAAGATCCAGCACATGTAGTTCTTGAGGTCTATGATAGTCGAGATCAGCGGGTTTCTCGCTTAGTTGATCATAATTATCAAAATCAAGGAGATCACTATAAGCGTGTCCAGACGAGGAAGCTAGATCCTGGGATCTATAGAGTATTTATGTGGATAGATGGGCAAGAACAGCTCACCACAAAGATGACAGTTCACTGATTTTCTACGCTTTCGCAAATAAAGGCTTGAGTAAGGGAATCACAGCTTCAACCTAGGTTGAGGAGTGACAGTCTGATCTACAAAGACTTTCTTTTCATATAGATAATGTGCGGCTTGGGCTATCATACCTGCATTGTCGGTGCAATACTGCATCGCCGGGATGAATGTACGCCAGCCTCGCTCCTCAGCCTCACCTATAAGTCTTGATCGTAATCCACTGTTAGCAGAGACACCTCCAGCGATACCGATATCATAGATCCCTTCTTGAAGACTGGCTTTGATTAACTTTTCTATGAGGATCTCGATGATCGTTGATTGTACAGATGCACATATATCTTGGAGATTGTCATCGATGAAGTTGGGGGCTTCTTTGACCTTATCTCTCAGAAAGTACATAACAGCAGTCTTGAGTCCACTAAAGCTAAAGTCAAGATCTGCGATCCGAGGCTTAGTAAATGAAAAGACAGCATTTCCTTCCTTGGATAACTTGTCGATGATCGGTCCAGCGGGGTAGTCGAGGCCCAGATATTTGCCAATCTTGTCAAAGGCCTCTCCAGCGGCATCGTCTATGGTTTGACCTATCACAGTCATGTCATCTACATCTTCTACTCTCACGATCTGAGTATGACCTCCTGACACGGTCAGACAGATAAATGGAAAAGAAGGTCGAGGCTGTTCTACAAAGTGAGCAAGGACATGTGCCGACATATGATTGACAGCTATCAAAGGTATATCTAGACTTAGCGCAAGGCCTTTGGCAAAGGAACATCCGACAAGTAAGCTCCCTAGTAGCCCGGGCCCTTGAGTGAAAGCTACAGCTGATAATTCGCTTTTGGACACACCAGCTTGGCTAAAAGCAGCATCTACTACAGGGATAATCTTTTGATGATGCTCACGAGATGCTAATTCGGGTACAACACCGCCATAATTTTTATGGACATCTTGATTGGCTATGAGGTTACTTTTCACCTCACCATCAATGATTATGGCCGCAGAAGTGTCATCACAAGAGGACTCTATGGCTAATATGACCGTAGGGGCCGACATAAGCTGTCTAAATTAAAATTAACCTCGATGGGATTTTTTAGAATAAATAGTATTATTGTGTGTAATCACGGGAGGCAAAGGTAGCTTCTTTTTGATGCTCTATCCACCTTGCTATGGTGGTACTTAGCTTGAAAACGATGGGCTTTTTCATAATTATTTACGAAAGTGGCCTAAAACATGACTAGAGAATGAAATACTTGATCAACTTGTTAATCTTAGGTGCGGTAGGACTCCTTGCCTATCTATTGTATTATGGTATAAATGAGCCTATCAAGTTCAAAGATGAACTTGACGCTCGTAAGAATGTGGTTACCACAAAACTCGAACAAATACGTAAGTGCCAGGAGATCTATAGAGATATCAAAGGTGAGTATGCTTCAACTTTTGATAGCCTTGCCATAGTTCTCAATGTCGATAGTATCCCGACCCGTCAGTTAGTGGCTGACCCTTCTGATCCTGATAATCCAGATAAGTTTATCACTAATATTATCCTTTCTAGTGCTAAGGATTCTATAGATGCCATGGGTATCGTATTGAGTGATCTTGCTTATGTACCATTCACAGATAAGTCTAAGACTTTTGATATGGTGGCCGACACGACTACTTATCAGCAGACTTTGGTCCCTGTAGTTGAAGTGATGACGAAGTGGGGTGATTTTATGGGAGAATTTAGTGATCCTAGATTTTCTATGTTCCAAAAAGATTACAACCCTGCTGCAAGAATCGGATTTGGAAGTCTTAACTCTCCAAATCTCGAAGGAAACTGGAAATAAACCCGCGGAAGGAATTGTCTACTTCCGACTCAGAAAAATATATACTGTCCGCATTGTTAGATGCGGACAGTTTTTTTTATGCCTTGCTAGATGCTCAGAGTCTCATAACCTACGACACAGGAAAGAGCAACCTATCAGATATAAAATACCTGATCGAAGAAAAACCAATCCAACCACTTTTATCTAAAGTTGCTACCTGGACGGACCAGATGACCATCATACCCAAAGACGATTATGATGCTTCTCATATAGAGGCCTATCTCAGAACGGATAAGCCCAATCTTTCTCTTTCCTATCAGGCGGACTTTTTGCAGGACTCTAATGCCTACTTATGTTATGCAGTCCCGACTTTTCATCTTCAAAGGCTTTCAGATGATATCTCAGTTTCGAAAGTTAACCACCTCATAACTGCACTCTACAGCTCTTTGTCGACAGCTTACTCAAGGTCTATACTTCTACACCGGCACGAGAAGATCACACTACTTCTAGCCATAAATGAAGGTCGTATGATGGCCTTTTCTACTGTCCACGAAGCGAGTCCTGTTAGCTTACTATATAATGTTAGTCTTGTCACTGAGAAGCACAATGTGATGAAGGATACCATCATCATTTTGTCTGGTGATTTTCATAAAGAAGGGCAGACAAAAAAACTGATCAGTAAGTACTTCCCTATAGAGGTCCTTGGGCCGAGTTTTTACCTCGAGAGTATATATAGATGCGCATTATAGGAGGAGAATTCGGTGGTAGGCTTTTACATCCTCCGATGAAAAAATGGCCCACACGTCCAACAACAGATATAGCGAAAGAAGCTCTTTATAATATCCTTTCTAATCGAATTGCCTTTGAAGAAGTATCCATGCTCGATCTATTTGGCGGGACAGGCATGCATAGCTTAGAGTTCTTATCACGAGGGTGTCAGCAAGTAAAGTATGTCGACAAATATCACCCTGCCGTTAGATGGTTAAAAGAGCAAGCTTCGATATTAGGGGTTGGAGATCGCCTGTCAGTCATAAAGAAAGATGTCAAATCTTTTCTCGCATCTGAGGATACGTCCTTTGATGTAACATTTGCTGATCCGCCTTACGCACTTCCATGGATATCTCTATTACCGGATCTGATCATAGATAGCTTAGTTTTTGGGAACATACTTATCATCGAACACGGCCATGATACCTCTTTTGAGGAGCATAGTCACTGTCGTGAAGTACGCAAGTATGGGCAAACGCGATTCAGTTTTTTCACTAGAGGATAACATAAATCTCGGTCTGCGCTTCAGAAGACTAGATAGAAAACCTATACTTTCATCAAAGATGCGCAGCTTATACATATGTGTCTTAGTGTTATGGGGTATCGCCGTTTCTGGTGACTCTTATCTAACAGCACAGGGGTTTCTTCGAGCAGAAGGAAAAAATATCGTTGATGAAGAAGGTAATCATGTCATCCTGCGCGGGATGGGCCTTGGTGGTTGGATGTTGCAAGAAGGCTATATGCTACAGACTGCAGGGTTTGCTAACGCTCAGCATATAATCGAGCAGCATATATCTGATTTAATAGGAGACGGAGCCAAAGAAGAGTTTTATGATGCTTGGTTGGCTAATCATGTCACAAGAGAAGATATAGACTCGCTCAAGAGTTGGGGGTTTAACTCTATCCGCTTGCCGATGCATTATAATCTTTTTACTCTTCCTATAGAAGAAGAACCTGTGCCAGGGGAGCAAACTTGGTTAGACGAAGGGTTCGAGATGACTGATAGTCTTCTATCGTGGTGTGCGGCTAATGAGATGTACCTCATATTGGATTTACACGCTGCACCAGGAGGTCAAGGTAGAGATGAAGGGATATCAGATTATGATACTACTAAACCCTCTCTCTGGGAGTCTGAAGCTAATAGGACAAAGACGGTCGAGCTATGGCGAAGACTAGCAAACCACTATAAAGACGAACAGTGGATAGGAGGCTATGACTTGATAAATGAGACCAACTGGGAATTAGATAATAACCAGCCTCTCAGAGATATCTATATGCGTCTTACAGAAGCTATCCGAGAAGTAGATCAAAACCATATACTCTTCATAGAAGGTAATTGGTTTGCTAATGACTTCACTAACCTTACACCACAATGGGATGATAATCTGGTATATAGTCCGCATAAGTATTGGTCGATCAACGATCAAGCATCTATCCAGTGGGTGATAGATATCAGAGATCGATATGATGTACCTATCTACTTTGGCGAGTCTGGTGAAAATTCTAATGTTTGGTTTAGAGATGCCATACGACTTCTCGAATCCCATAAT
>CAYYBR010000059.1:11235-19683 GCA_964470035.1 uncultured Saprospiraceae bacterium | reverse complement strand
CCATAGATAACCATTTGAAGGAAGGATTTACGAAAGTGGATGAATATGTTTATTAGACTAATTGAGGATATAACCATATAAATTATAATCATACACTTAATAGATCAAGTCTTAGCGTATGAAGAAGTCCTCGACCAAACTATGGGTTGGATAGCTTGTGCTAAATCAGGTGTCACTCTCCATATTCTTTATTTTCTTTTTTCAGGGCCTACAGGACAAGAAAAGATTCTTGAGTTTCTGACTTTTCATTCTAATAAATAAGCACTAGTAAGCGATAATACTATCTAACTGGCCTATAGAACTTTGTTGGTGTTGAAGTGTGTATAAAGTTTAAGCAGCGAAGTATACCTAGCATACTTCGCTGCTCATAACAAGATCAAGATGGATCTTTATCCTTATCCTTGTCGATGCCTCGTATCTCCTGAAGCTTTGATGGGTCGAACTGATTTAGCCACGCTATAGCTATAGTTCGAGTGGGTATATACTTGATATAAAAGTTGATAGGAACACCTCCTTCTGCACCATTCACACGAGAGATATAGTCATCTAATGCTACCATGAGAGAGTTGAGGTTGATAACTTGGTTATCCTGCTTATCGATTTCTGCTGCACCTTGTATAGCGGCAGATACATAGTCCGTCTCCATTTTCTCAACTGTCGCTTCATCTCTTGCATTATTAGCAGCTGATGCCATGGTTTGAATACCAGAGTTAGTAGCTCCTTGCATAGCCGCTAAAGCGCTCATTCGTTCTTTTGGATCATCCTTTAGTGCTAGCACTGTAGACTGAACATTGTTAGACTTGATAGAAGGTATGATCCCCATTGTAATCACACTTGCATGTGATTGGATGTTTGAGGTACTCATTAGATCTCTAGCACTTTGTGCTGCTTCAGCAGAGACACCTATCTCACCCATTGCTTTTCCTAAGAACAAATTGCGTTCGATCTTAGCGCTTGCCTGCATTGCTGCGGAGTCAGCTTCTTGAGAATCGAGAGTGGTTTCCGTTTTAGTGAAGTGGACAAAACCCACAAAACTTGATCCATATGTTGCACCAGCTAGTATAGGAAGGCCTTCCTCATAATCTTTCTGAGTTGCCCGGGTTTTAGCGATGATAGACATGTTCTTTGCACTTTCAGGATCTCCTCCAGGCCAGTCACCTTTGGCGGAGATATAACTATCTATGGCTGTCTCTACATCTAGGACTAGGGGTGAGAAGATTTGAGCCTGTTTATGGGTACAATTCACTACAAAGACAAGTGTGCCTAGAAGGTCATGACTACTTTGTGCCTTCGTAGTAGATTTATTGGCTTGGGCTCCGGCCTTAGCAGCAAAGCTATTGCCAAAGTAATCCCCTATGGACCCAGCTACAAAAGAAGCGACCTTACTAGAGTGTTGCTGATTAGAGTCTTTATTTTCTTGATTTCTAAAATACTGAACATCCAACGACATACTGTCTGAACTGATGGGCATCGATTGAAGCTTCGAAGCAGCAAAATCTACCGGACTTTGTACGGCAGAACTTATCTGCTTTTGGCCTTGCTCAGCTTTAAGTTTTGCGATAGCTGATTCGGCCGAGATAACATTTTCTGAGAGTTCGATTGCTGCATCACCGATGGCTTCAGTGAGTTGCGTGATCTCTTCAGCTACTTTATTTACTTGGTCTTCGGGTACTTTCAAAGTACTGAGCTCTTGGATCAGCATATCTAGACTTAGTTTTTGTCTTAGCAATGCATTCACCTTATCTCTCGATAAGTTGATGGGCTGCTGTGCTTCTGCTATTTCTACTAATTGCTGAATTTTATCTGGCTGTATGACCATGCCGAGAGCAAGGCTAGGATCATATGGTATGCTTTCTGTAGGCATTTTTTTTTGATTTAATAGTGAAAATTGAAATAACCTCTATCCATGTTTTACTTAGCACCAAATTTCTTGCTATAGTAACTTTGTATACTGGACCACAGTGCTTTTGAGTCTTTGCGGTTACTGGATATTAATGTCAACTCACCCTTTGCTACCACGTTCCAATTCTTGTTAAACTCAAGTAATAGTGACGAGAAAGCAGTCGCCAGTGCACTGTTAACTTTGTCCATCGTGTTACCATACGTTTCTAATGCGGCAGCTACTGCAGTTGCTTCAGATAAGTAGTCGACATTATAGGCGATTTTAGATTCTAAGTCTGCCTTTGGCTTATACACATCTTTGTGATTTCTTCTGGCAGCATAGACATCTTCGATCAGGGTGATTTCTGCATTCTGCTTTTCTTCTTCATAATTACTCAATGCCAAGTGCCAGTTTGCTTTAGAGGTTTCTATCCCAGAACCGGCTTTGATAGATGCGAGGGTAAAATCATTTTGATTTTTATGGGTGTTTTTCTCGTATGTGAACTTCGCCTTCAACAAGTCATCTAGACTATGAGCCCTACGGTTTTTAAAATCCTCAAGTATTGGAATGTAATCTTGCGGTTTGTGACCTTGTGTTAAGGCGTCAAACATCCTTGGAATAGAAACCAATACAGGCTTCATTTGCTTTTTGCCTAATGTATCTTCCATGAGTTTGATAGCCCCTTTGGCTTGCTCGATGATTACATCACCCACCCTAGAATATGCAAACTTTACATTTTTGAAATCTGAAGGGTTGCCATCTCGTCCTCTATGACGGACTTCTTTTCTGATAGCTAGCTCATCAGTATTAGCATCGATAGGGCTTTTGACAGTTGATTTTGCCGCAGCAGTTTTTTCGGTTACAGTACTTTTGGCCATTTTTTTAATTTAAGTGAGAAAGGAATTGTTTAGTGAGATAATAGCTCGACGATAGAACATCTAATTCTCCGGATAGCTATTTTTTATAAATGATTTTAGGTTTTTATAGCTCCCATCAAAAATGTCGAGATCATTATTTTGTCCATCAAGTTGATATGTGCTTGTTTTTTGCCAGAATACCCAACCTTTATCTTTCCAAGTTCTGGGCAAGTGGGGCGCTGACCCCTTGATATAATTGGCAATCCAAAGAGGATAATTGGAAAAGTGTGGATCGTCGAGATATTTATTGGCTGTTCTGACATCCGTATAAATGATTGGCGTACAGCCTAATTTGTTTTCTATCTCTTCGAGAAACACCTTGACATCTGCCTGCACCTGATTTACAGATTGAGATGGATCAATCCCACCTTCTTCGAAGTCCAATACTGGTGGGATATCAGTCTTTTCACTTGTAGAAATTGTGTTGAGAAAAAACGTAGCCTGTTTTTTAGGGTCATCTTTACTTTTGAAAAAATGATATGCTCCTCTTAGGACACCATGTTCTTTTAAGGTCGACCAGTTTTTATTAAATTTTGGATCTATAAAAGTGAGTCCCTCGGTGGCTTTGCAAAAGACAAACTGAATGCTGTCTTTGTGTTGTACTATGAAGTCAACCTCATCATTCTGATGATGCGAAATATCAATGCCGTATACATAGTCAGAACTTGAATGATCTACCTGAGAAAAATGTTCAGCTTCATGCGTGACCTTGTCTGATTCTATCGACTTAGGTTGGTTTGTTTTGGTCTGACACGACATTATGAATAATGCCGCGATAAATATTGATAGAGTGATGCAGTGGTTCATAATATCATTAGTCTTAGAGGCTCGTGTTTTAGGGTCGAGATAAGCTTGAGTTTGTTAGAATATTCTCGTTCGCATGTAAGGCCATCTATTACTTCAAATTGTAGAAAATCAAAGTTTTCTAATTTTAAAGTTGGATTAGTTAATATTCGACAGGTACATTAGAGATGTAGTTATATAGCTCTTTAGATCGTTTGGAAAGAAATCTGGAAAAGCCGTTAATGTTTCACTTGATGGATAGTAGCTCACCGCATGATTGGAGACTCTTTGAGTTTCTTTATCTATTAGTCTAATATGTGCTGTTATGTGTAGATCATTGTCAATTGGATGACCTTCGTTGTCCGCATGCGTTGTTTTGTTGTATTCGAGAGTAGCGGTATAGTTTTTATTACTCCAGAACCCATGGTAATTTCCACCGCATTTATAATAATACCAGATGCCGTTGCCTGTATGATCATTATTATGGCCGCTTAATTGCCAGTGTGCCATTCTCTTAAGTTTTAACTGTTTAAGCTATAAATGTTTGAATAGACATCTGGTCTATTCAAACTACTCGGGCTCTTCTGCTTTTATTATTTCGCATCAGAATCGATGCTGAGTAATATTGGTTGATGCAGTGAAGACCTTTGTTTTCGTCTGGTTCAAAGAAAAGTACTCTGACTTGAGTTTACCAGAGTAGAAGTATCATAAGTGCCTATACGTATAAATACGTGTTTAGGAAAAGTACTTGGTACCGGGACTGTAGAGTTCGTTGATAATAGCGAAGACCACTAGTCCTACAGTGTTTTTCGCTCCTATCTTATCTATTAGGTTTTGTCTGTGTCCTTCTACGGTGCGCTTGCTCAAGTAAAGTTTGTTGGCGATCTCTTGATTGGTGTGTTCTTCGCAGATGAGTTGAAGGACTTCAGTCTCTCGAGCAGAGATTTGTATTAAGGTTCTACTCCGTTCTTTCTTCTTTTTTTTTATGTAATCTGCTAACAACATCTGGTCAGACAGAGAAAAGTAGACTCCTTTAGTATGTACCTCCTGGATGGCATTGAATAAGTGCTCTTTACTGGTATTTTTAGGGACAAATGCCGAGATGCCTAATTTGACCATTTGACCAAAAATGGCAGATTTGTAATGAGATGAAAGAATGATGATTTTTACCCTATCATATCTCTGTTGTAATATATCGACGATCTGGTAACCATCGAGAGGGCTCATGTTAATATCCAATAAAATTATCTGAGGCTCATGACCTTGAGGAAGGTCAGTGATAGACTGTAAAAAACCCTCCCCATTAGTTTCAGCTAGGACAACCTCATGTTGCCCATTTGATTCAAGCAACATCTTGATACTATCTACGATAAGCTCTTCATCGTCCAGAAGGGCGATTCTGATTTTTTGTTGAGAATTCACAATGGTATGTATGCGATTAACTTAGTTCCTTTTGTAGGTACGCTCTTCCATTTGAATGTGGCTTGCAAATTACGCAATCTACTCTCCATATTGCGTATTCCCATGCCTCTTTTACTCTCTTCCAGATCAAAACCAATACCATCATCAGAGATTACGACAAAAGTGTACTTGTCTTGCATCCGCATATCTATATTGATTGATTTGGCTTGTGCATGTTTTATGCTATTACTCATGAATTCTTGAACAACTCTGAACAGTTGAAGCTCTATGTCAAGTGACATTTTTCTGTATTCAGGTATCACCCAGTACTCGCAAGAGATAGAAGGGGCGATGTCTTTGATGAGCTCGTCCAGTGTTGTGTCCAAACCAAATCTCTCCAAGTTGGCTGGATATAGGGTATGAGATATGCTTCTGGTGGTATCAATAAGTTTGGATAGCAAGGGCATAATTTTCCCTGACTTGACATTGTTTAAGAGCAATTCAGGGTTTGCACACCAGAGTGAAAGTATGTTCAACTTATTGCCTACATCATCATGAAGTTGGGATGCTATTCGCTCTCTTTCTGCTTCCTGGGCGCGGATACTTTCTTTCTGTAGTTCACGACTATGAGATAGCTTTAACTCATATTGATCTTTGGTGTTATTGATGATCTTTTGATAGTAGACCCGGTAAGCATAAATTGAGAATCCTACAACGGCACTCAGCACTGCCATGAAGACAAGAACGATAACTACATCGACCTTTACTTCGCTGACTTGAGAAAGACATATGCCGAAATGCCATAAAAGATGCATAGAAGTAGATTATTGGTTCCCCACAAAAGATAGGCACTGTTGAGTGTGATGTCTTTTAATTGATCTAATAATAAAAACAATATGAGAGAGAGGGAGTAATACGATAATAGCGATTGACAAATAATGACCATCCTTGATCTCTCATTTGATGTCTCTTGATTAAATGAATCAATTAGAAACTTAGCGGATAATATTATCACCATCGAATGTGTCAAAATCTTGCTAATTCCTACGATTGTATTTTGTTTATGCAGAAATGAAAACATACCGTTTGCAAGCATAAGACCGCCAGTTACCAAGATAGCTACATGATGGATCTTTTTACTCTTAAATATCTTGGAGAAAAACGTTCCGAGTATTATAAATTCGCCACTCTGAAAATAAGGAAAGAGATATATATTCTCGGACTCAAAGTGTTTATGAATTTGTAAAGTTAATTCTATGATTAACATGAATGAAATATAGTAGAAGAACCACTTTATTGGATCGGAAAGTTTTTTATAATGAAATGACCCGATAATGACTGCTGCCATTACTATTGTCCCTTGTAAATAATTGAAGGACCTAAATAGGCTTTCAGCTATGTTTTCCAATACTTGATTTTCGGGGTTACGTATCCTTTGATGTCAAGAAATCTTAATTTCATTCCTGCCAAGGTCAACCATCTTCGTCACAGAATGGAGGACAAGGACTTGCCCAATCAGCTGCATTAGCTGAGAAATTAGCAGCTGACACCTGATTGAATCGATACAAATGACCTTGGTGGTCATCATGGGCTATGAAAATCAAAACGGGCAATGGGGATGGATATGCGGAGATGTTTTTAAGTCCAAAAGCACTAGTGATAATTTCTGATGACCCATCTTTACTCTTCAAGTCTGAGTAGGGCACTGAAAAATAGTTGAAGATGTTCTTTCCAGAAGCCTCAGTGGTTGCTAGATAAAGCCAATTGAACCCATTGTTCCTCCAATCAATTAATTCTTTGAGTGATTCATCTTCTGTTAGAGAAGGCTCATTAGCATAGGGAGATTCAACAGAAGTGATTTGGTTCAGCACTTCAAAATTCTTACCCAACACAGTCGTTTTGGTTTTAGTGATGACAACTTGTTCGGTTAAGTTGAGTTGCCCTTGAAGTGGAGTGCTAGGTACAGCTACGTATTTGTTTAACTTTTTAACTTCTCCATTTTTATCTAAGGGCGCAAGTATCTGATATAGCTGATCATCGAGAATTCCGATATAAATGCGGAAGTGATCGTGGTTGTTATTTTTTGCGAGCCACTCTTGGTCCGATGGGGAGAAGTGGAAAGTGGGAGGTTGAGAGAAGTAAGGCCTTATCGATTTGAAATCATGCTTATCTTTCTGCCAATTCTTAATCGCTTTCTCAAATTTCTTGGTAGTAAACATATTCTTTGT
Organism: uncultured Saprospiraceae bacterium; assembly: GCA_964470035.1. GTDB lineage: Bacteria > Bacteroidota > Bacteroidia > Chitinophagales > Saprospiraceae > JAJRXG01. Next base: position 12,472 of record CAYYBR010000059.1, on the reverse strand, counting down.
TGTTGCAGTGATGAATTTAAATGTACACAAAACTATAGGTATACCATGAAATCCAGGGATTAAAAGGGCATTTACGCGACAAAAATCACCAAATCTGCTCAGCGCGGATTGATGTATTCACTACAGTATTATCCAATATTCGTGGATATTATTCAACACCAAGGATAGCTTCTACAAGAAGACATAAGCAATAGTTTTTTGACGATTCACTCAAATAATCATTGGCAACTCATTATTATGAGTTAGATATGTATCATCGGAATCTTCATCACAAAAAGGAGGACATGACGGCTCAATCCATGTAAACTTCAGAACAAGCATTATGACTTGCATCTAATGATTCAATTATAGGAGTATGGAAATTTGACTGTAACAGAAACCGTGGGTAAGTACTGCTTGTAAAGTATGGATTTGCCTGAGTCAAATCAGGTGTTGCTGATAAGGGCGATTATATTGATCTTTGCATAAACGAAAAAGAAGTGCGACTTTCGATTAGTTTGATAATAAGATGACAAGAACAATGGTCCTTAAAAACTAAACTTCACATGACCAAAAGCCTCAACGTATCAATCACCATATTCTTTATTTTCTTTTTTTCTGCGCTTGCTGGACAAGAAAAGCTTCTCGAGTTTCTGACGTTTCATCCTAATAAAAAAGCAGTAGAAAGAGATAATTCTATTTATCCGGCCAAAGCGATCTTTACACCTGTAGTTTCTTATGCGCCAGAGACAAGTCTCAGTATTGGTGTAGGTATAAAAGGTCTTTTCAAGATGAAAGGATCTGGAGATGAGACGAGAACTTCTAATCTACCATTGACCGCGCAGTACACCATAGAAAACAGATATCTTTTCTTCTCGGGGTTTGAGATTTTCTCTCCTCAAGAGCGATATATGCTTACTGGCAATATTAGGATCCAATCATTCCCCAGCCTGTTTTTTGGCATAGGCAACAACACACCAAAATCCAATGAGGAGGAATTTAACTACAGTCAGGTACTCATCGAGCCACTTTTATTAAAGCAGATATCTAAGACTTACCTCTTTCTCGGAGGGGGAGTGCGATATAACAAAATCACTGGGGTGGAAGCCCAGCCCGATGGATTGCTAGAGACCTCTGAGCAGCCTGGGGCCTTAGGCTCGACCTCCTCAGGTCTGGAGTTGGCCATGATATATGATAGTAGAGACAATTTGCTCAATGCAACGAGAGGATCCTTTATTAGCTTAACTCATGGATTCTA
>CAYYBR010000059.1:0-11135 GCA_964470035.1 uncultured Saprospiraceae bacterium | reverse complement strand
ATGGGACTAAGGTTTTTAGTAGATGAAGAAGAGAATCTAAACCTCAGGTTGGACTTAGGTATAGGCAATGAAAAGATCAACTACTATTTTAAAATCGCCGAATCATTTTAAATACCGAGCTCTAAGGGTGTTTTAGTTATGAGGAAGATCAAGATTTTAATCCTTTTCACTTTCGTAAATGTATTGCTCGCACCTCTACCTTTAAAGGGACAAGAAGTCCTTGACAAAGAAGAGCAAGTGGCGAAGCGAGATTCACTTGTATGGGACAATTCTATTCTGCCAGTAGCATTCTATCTTCCAGAAACCAGCTTTGCAGCTGGAGCTACGGGTATATTATCATTTAAAAAATCCTCTCAAGCGAAAAAAGAAAGACCCTCTCAGCTGCTCTTTGCAGCGATCTATACCCTTAATAATCAACTTGAGTTTCTTGGGTCTTTTGAGATTTATGCTGACCAACGAAAGCACCGCATCAAGGGTGAGTTTGGCTACTACATATACTCATATAATTACTTTGGCCTTGGAGCAGAATCTAGAGCTGAAGATTTTGAAAAGTACAAAGTGAATTTTCCGAGATTCCATATTAGTTATTCGAGAAAAATATTGGGGATATTCAATCTAGGTGTTGGCTATAGAATGGATAATTTCGACATGAAGGAAAGAAAGGAAAATGGACTACTATTAACAGAAAATCCAGTCGGCTGGGATGGCGGGCTGAAGTCTAATTATGAGTTTAATTTATTCGTAGATACTCGAGACAACATCAATGCTCCTTATAGTGGCTTTTATGGCGAAGTTGTTTATCAAGGAAGTTTGGAGTGGCTCTTTTCAGATTATGACTTTCGGAAGCTAGACATTGACATACGATACTTCACTCCCTTCAAAAAGGATTGGACACTCGGACATCAACTGTGGTTCACTCATGCCTCTGACGGGGCGCCATTCTATGAAGTAGGACACATATCTACAGCTAGTCGATCACGGGGATTTGATGATAGAAGGTTTATCGCTTATAAAATGGTAACATATCAATCAGAACTGAGATTTCCTATAAAAGGTAAACTCAGAGGTAGTGCATTTTATACCTATAACATTTTGCCTGATAGTTGGTCGGCGCCATTTGCAAACACAGAATACTTCAGCTATGGTATAGGCTTGCGTTATTACTTAATAGAAAAATCAAGAGCTGGATTGAGGTTCGATATCGCTCGAGGTGATGGCAAGTTTAACTTCTACCTTACCTTTAATGAAGCGTTCTAAGCTGCCTATTTCTTAGAAGTTGTAAGAAGTCTCAAGTACAAATCAGACAGAACTATAAAACCGAAGAGAGTTGCAATGACTCTGTTGACTCAATAATCGAGCTCAAAATTTTCTAATTTGATATCATCTAACCCATCCTGATCGTATGGATTTTCTATTTGCTCTTGGACGTTGTATAGACTAATCAAAATAAAAGATATAATGACATTGAGCAAATATACTATGACATCAAATCTGCCGTGCAAGACGGTATTGACCGGCTGATTAACCACTCCTTGAAAAAGGAGATCTTGATACTCGATATTCTTTATTAAGGTTGGAGCATAGAAAAATGGAAAGATGTAAATGAATAATACACAATATGCTCTTATGCTATAAGGGGTCCTATGCTCTTTGATAGAAACAGAATTTTCTATGCCCATGATAACATCACGCATCAATCGATACACACGAAGAGAAAGACGACCTCCTAATGCCTTGCCATTACTGATGATGAACTCTTGTATCTGCGCCACACTATTATTTAGCCTCGTTTTATCAGGAGTGGTATCATTAAGAAAGGCTATGAGCTCTGTTTTGACATTATGAGTGATGTCATAGATCTTTTGTTTTTCAGTCTCATCGATTTTTGTATTTGAGCTGAAACAAAACTTGATAGCAGCCAGTGCTCCTTTGGCACGGCCTAGATGCTCTAAGGCACGCTCTCTTCTTTGAAAGGCACTTCCCAAGGTAAAGACAAGAGGAAAGACCACTGCCACTGAAACCAGTGTAAGGTCTAGGTTAAAGATCAACGAAAAGTTATAGCATATCCAAGTCGCAAGAACTGAGATAGCTACTGCTATAAATGTCCTGTGATTGATGACATCAAAGTAAATACGGAATTTTCGGCGGATGGTATTCATGCGGTGAACTTCTTAGTTAGGGGTTAAGATACTATTATGTATTAGCTCAGGATGCTTATCTAACTAGCCATAGCGATCTCATCCTGAACTATAGAGTGAATCTGATCTTTTAAGATGTAATAAATCTCCTTGCCTTTTTCTGTAAAGTAGGGATAGTGAAACTCCCAGATAGCACGCATGACTTCTTCCATACCCACTTGTCCTTCTCCTAATACCTCTCGTTCTATTAACCATGAGTTGAGGATAGCCCATATGTTCTTGGAGAAGTAGTGAAAACTTCCTTCATGAGTTTCAGGCTGCCAGAGCCCTTTACCAACTGCCAAGTACATGCCATTTTTTGTAAAGGAAATTACCTGATTCATATTCTTTTCGTAGAGGTCTTTCGCTTCTGGTACCAGGCTTATTAGATCAAGTATATCCCTATAAAAATAGCGATGCCCTATCTGAAAGCGTAAATAACTTCGTATCACAGATAGGTAATCTTCTTGTTCGAGATGTTTCATATTGAGGGCACGGATATCTTCAGAAGCCTGTTGCTTCTGGTTAAGCAATCCTTCGATCAACTCTTTTTTTGTCTTAAAATGATAAGAAAGATTACCTGGACTGATGTCCGTTTGCTTGGCAATATCCTGTAGCCTCACATTATTCACTCCTTCTCTGTTAAAGAGTAGTCGAGCGTTGTAAAGGATCTTTCGTGGCGTCTTTTTCATAGATACAAGCACAGAATTAGGATTTAAATCCTAAATTATTCTTATTATACAAGGTACACAATCAAAAAGCAAACATGGTTTTCAGTAAGTACCTCAAAAAGGCTGCCTCCTCAGTGATTCCATCACAGATACAGACTTCGAGAAAGTAGGATCCTTGGTTTCAGTTGGGAGGGGTACCCTTGACAGTAGGGCTGGTCCTAGCCTTATTAGCGGCGCTTACGCAAATATTTCTTGTTTGATAATTTATTGATTACACTTATTAACTATGCTGAAGAAATTATTACCAGAGATTGTAGATAATAACTACCGTGGTCATAAGATCGCATTATGGTTTTTTTACCTCATTACAATCGTGACAATTATCAGAAGTTGTATTCATGTTTTTAAGGATGACGGTGGAGCACAAAGCATAGCTACGATTCCCTTGGATACTTTTTCGAATGGAGGAGCAGAAGCAGTCGTTTTCATTTTTGCATACTGGGGATTAAGTCAGTTGATGTTTGGATTACTACAAGGAATTGTAGCATTAAAATATAGAAGCTTGATTCCTCTTATGTATCTATTTCTCCTGTTTGAATATGTAGCACGATTGGGTATTTCGCTTTTCAAATCGATTGAAGCAACAGGGCAGGCGCCAGGTGGAGTAATTAATTACGTTTTTCCATTTCTATTTATAATAATGTTCTTTCTTTCCACAAGAGCTAGTAATAAAGTGTAGTTGTTAACTATGGCAAGATGGTAGATACATGTCAAAAAGCATTAGCTAATCATATTTAAACGATCATGAAAAGATTTGTATTCATATCTGCACTTATAGAATTATTCGCTGGGGCCATCATGTTTTTTGCACCACAGTTGGTGCCTGACCTAGCTGATGGAACTAGTAGCCATATGGCCATGGCCAGGATGTACGGAGCCGCAACTCTAGGGTTGGGTGTCTTTGCATTTCATACATGGCGTAATATTGATAACGAACAGTTAGTTCGAGCTTTTCTTATAGCCTTCGTGATTTTTAATTTGACTGCATTCATCGGCATTCTTTCAAGTTTCTTAGCGGGTGTTTTTGCGAACCCTGGTGGAGCACTGCTGCATTTTGTATTGGGCCTATTTTCTATTTACTTTTTCGTAAAAACGTATTTCGGCCAAAGTTCACCTTCAAAAAAGATTGGCATAGGTGCTGCGATTCTCGTTGCTACGATTGGAACTTTAATAATCTCGCTTCCACAAATATTACAACAAGCAGGATTACACCCGGATTTTAAGCAGTCGCAAGAATATAATTTGAAGGGAAAGAAGGCTTTGATTATTACAACAAGCCATGGTGTGTTGAATGCTCCCGGAGAGACAACTGGGAAACCAACTGGAGTATTTGGTTCAGAAATGACTGTACCTTATTACGAGTTTCAAGATGCAGGTATGCAAGTAGATGTAGCGAGTGTAAAAGGAGGTGAAATACCGGTAGACCCTCAATCTTTCCTTTTTATGATGAAGTCGGATGCTGATAAGCGCTATCTTAAGGATGAGGACTTTCAGAAGAAAGTGAAGAACTCTCTAAAGATTGATGATCTTGATTTTACGAGTTATGATGCTATATGGCTAGCAGGTGGTTGGGGTGCAGCCTATGATCTCGGTCAGTCAGAAGTGCTTGGTGTTAAAATATCAGAAGCCTACTATGCGCAATTACCTACGATAGGTAGTATTTGTCATGGGGCATTAGGTCTGATTCGAGCTAAAGATACACTCGGCAACTTTTTAATTACGGGACGCAATATGACAGGAGTTACTGATAAGCAATTAAAAGAACTTGGCATTACAGTTACTCCACTACATCCTGAGACAGAATTGAGAAAGAGAGGAGTTAATTATAAGTTTAATTCTGGCAATCAAGATATTTTTCAGACGATTACCGTAGTTGACCAAGAAGAGAGATTTGTAACAGGTCAGAATCAAAACTCCGGACATGAGACGGCACAGAAGGTGATGAGCATCATCGATAAGAAGTCATCTCGAATCATACTTGATTAATATATTGAGTATGTCGGAGTAAGAAACAATAGTCAACAATTAAAAACAAGAAATCAGAAACGTGAACTTGACCCAGAGCAAAGCCGAAGCATCAACCTAAACTTAAGACCTGACATGAACTTAAAACTGATACTCTTCTTAGGTCTAGCGAACAGCCTCCTTGCTCAACAAGTCAAGGTTGATACAAGTACTTCCTTGTCTCCGAACATCGTGCTTATCCTGGTTGATGATGCGGCACTGCAAGACTTTGGAGCATATGGCGGAGAAGCGGCAACACCTAATATCGATGCACTTGCGCAGAACGGCACTTTGTTTACCCAGTATCGCGCCTCTTTGATGTGTGCGCCATCAAGAGCTATGTTGATGACTGGATATGATAGCCATCTTACGGGGGTTCCAAACTTGCCGGTCTTTACACCGCCAGAATATGCTACAAAGCCTGGTTATCAAGGAATATTGAATAACAAAGTGGAGACTGTAGCTACAAGGCTCAAGAGAAAAGGATATCGTACGTACATTACTGGAAAATGGCACCTCGGACATACTGAGAATACATTGCCTAGTAAAAGAGGTTTTGATCGTACATATATTTTGGATGCTTCAGGTGCCGACAACTATGATCACAGACCATATCTACCTACTCAGGCTGCTAAGCCACCTTGGTTCAAAGACGGGGAGCTTATAGATCTTCCAGATGATTTTTACTCTTCCAAAAATCTAGTTGATGAGATGATTCAATTCATGGAGGAGGAAAAACAAGAAGATGATCCATTTTTCGCCTTTCTTTCTTTTCAGGCCTTACATATACCTGTTCAAGTTCCCAAAGAATACACCGAGAAGTATATCGACACTTATCAACAAGGATGGGACGTAATTAAAAAGCAGCGATATGATAAAGCAAAGGAGATCGGCCTGATACCTGAAGATGCTCCTATGGGCGTTATGCCAAAAGGACTTACGGATTGGGAGAGTTTAGACCAAGAAAGACAAAGCTACTTATCTAAAGCGATGGCTGTCAACGCAGGCATGATGGATGCCTTGGACAAGCACATCGGGCGATATGTTAAGTACCTCAAGGATGAGGATAAATATGACAACACCATTTTTATAATCACATCTGATAATGGTCCTGAAGCGAGTTCTGCTGGAGATGTCAAAATAATGCAACTATGGCTGAAATATGCAGGTTATCATAGAGACTATGAGCGGTTGGGAGAAAAAGGATCTTATAATTATATCGGGCCTGAGTTTGCAAGTGCTTGTGCGGGACCTAGTTCTTTTTTCAAGTTTTATGCAGGAGAGGGTGGTCTGAGAGTTCCATTGATTCTATCAGGTGCTGTTATCCCGAAAGGGAATAAAGAATCCGCATTTTGTAGAGTAACTGACATCACACCGACGATCTTATCTCTGGCAGGCATAGATAACCCTAAGATGGCACCAGCTGGGCCTATGACAGGCAGAAGCTTACTGCCGTTAATTCAAAATACAGCTGAAAGTATATACGATGAAGATGAACCTATTGGCATCGAGGCTGCAGGACATGGAGCGCTTTATAAAGGCAATTACAAGATTGTTAGAAATGGCAGACCTTATGGAGATGGCGAATGGAAGATGTATGATATTACAGAAGATCCCGGAGAGACAATAGATCTTTCGGATCGCCTACCATCAAAATTTGCAGAATTAATAAGTGATTATGACGACTATACACAGGAGTATGGCGTATTAGAAATGGGCATCAATTATGAACCTTTATTAGAAATCCAGAACAAGATGCAAGTAAGGATTGTAAATGCCGTAAGGCCTTGGTTGATGGCTGGGCTCTTGTTCTTTCTGGGATATTTACTTTTTAGAAAATGGCGAACTACTTAATCTTATCCAATGAAGAAAATTAGTATCGGTATAATTCTGTTGTTGTTGATATTAGGGATAACAGGATGGGTGATTGTTAACTTCTTCCCCCAGCGCGCTGCCCCCTTCATTCTAAATCAACAATTAAAGAGCCAAGCTAAAATAGCTGCAGAAGGAGAAGCGCTTTTAAATAACAAGGAAGCGATCACAGTGGTAACAGTAGGTACTGCTTCGCCTATGCCTGGAGAACGAGTACAAACAGGAACAGCAGTTTTTGTAAATGGGCATTTTTTCATGTTTGATGTAGGCGATGGCGTTGTTCAGAAGGCGGAGAATATAGGATTGCCACTTAATCGATTGGATGGCATATTCATCACCCATTGGCATTCAGACCATATGATAGATTTGCCAAGTTTGATTAGTCGATCTTGGTTATTAGGACGTACTAATGATCTGCACCTATATGGGCCGGATGGAACCGACACGCTGAATCAGGCTATCAATCAATTTTTACACATAGAAAATAAACATAGAGTAGATCATCATGGTTCTCACATCATGGATGTCTCCAAGGCCAGAGCTATCCCGCATGAGTTTCAAAATGTGCCAAACCAAAAAGAGGTGATCTATAATCAAGATGGTATAACGATCACAGCATTTGATGTGAACCATGAGCCGATCGAACCTGCAGTCGGATATGTGATAGAGTATAACGGAAAGAAGGTTGTGATCAGCGGAGATACGAAGAAGAATGACTTGGTTATAGAGATGTCCAAGGATGCAGATTTATTACTTCATGAAGTTATCCTTAGCTCATTGTTGTCTCAGATGGAGACCATGCTTTCTGAGCAGAGTATGACTAGAAATGCGACCATCATACATGACATCCAAGATTATCACACAACGCCAGCAGAAGTTGCGGAGATAGCCGCAGCAGCCAACGTCAAAAAGTTGGTGCTTCATCACTTCGCTCCAGCACCGGATTTTAAGATTGTCAAGAACTTATATAAGCAAGAACTTAAGGGCTATGATGGACCTATCCACTTCGCGAATGATGGAGATCGGATTGTGATTGAGTGACATTGTTTTTTGTATTCAGTCTAGTATTTGGATTATAAAATCAAACTGCATCTAACAGGAACAAGAAACCAACCATCGACTGAAGCTAATCTCTCTTTATAAGATGGCGAATTCTATGAAGTATAAAGGATGCACTTAACAGGGTATTTACATAAGTTCTACATAAAACTAGAAAACCACAAGAGGATTAAATCTTGTAGATTACAGTGCTGCTCTTTATTCTTGCTCACTTGCTAACGTGAAGCCATAGTAAAACAGCTCATAAAATAGCTGTTCAATTTCCCTAAGTTCAATAGAATCCAACGTTGTAGAGTATATTATTGTCGGCCCCTTTTGGGGTTCTACAACGATAATTATTAACCGATTAGGAACTATTATGGTTCCTATTCCAGCTTCATAGCCTATATTCTGATTATAAGAAAACCTTAGAGCTCTAATTATAAATCTTGAAGAGAGGATGTTGATTAATTCATAATCTTTGATCGATTGATAATACTTTTTCTTGAGAAAGTCATGCTGTGGTGTATGGCCTGATACCCTAGTAATTTCTCCTCGAGACGCGGATTTTACAACCTTTAAACTTGCTGAGTTAATCGCTTTTTCAACATTAGCCTTAATTCTGTTGTAAAATGAGGTTGAATCATCAGGAATCACTATATCTGTATGGGGGCCCTTTAATTCATAAATATCGATATGTTCGTTTCTTTTCCTTGAAAGTATGGATAACTTATGTCCAGCTGAAATAGCATTGAGCCTTTTACTTAAACTTGGATGTGTCTTACATCTTTCATTGTAGTCAATAGCGAAACTACTATATGCTTTAGCAATGTCCTCTAGGCTTCGTCCATAACGCTCCATAATGTATCCTGCAATTCTATCCGCTTGTAACTCTTGACTTCTCCTCCTCTCAAGATACTGGCAATATTGAGGACGATAAAATGAGTCACAGACAGTTTCATCGTAATTACTTGAACGAGGATAACAAAAAGAAATAGCCTCTTCATAACCTCTTGTTGATAAGTTTAATGTGTGACCTGCTACATGATGTCCAATTTCATGTGCCAGAATTGTGAGGCTAGCTGTATTTAATGAATCTGAGATCAACTTCTTTAACCATTCATTGTCATAAACTATTTCTTTCGTACCATTTTTTGCCTTACGTGCAAATGCATTGTTCTTACAAATCGGTGAGGTGCATTCGTATATCTGAAAATCCATTTTTAACCCTACTGTATCTAACAGCTTCGAGACATAGTATCTAGCCTCATTAGAACTGGTAAACTTATGAGGTATAAAATCTTCTCCATTATTGATTTCGAGGTTGGTTGAGTCATGAAGAGTACACAGAAACTGAGAGTGACTTCTTTGAGTAAATAAGGTGTATATCGCTACAAAAATTAGAAGTCTTGTCATATTTACTATAATTTATAAGTATAAGATGCTGCTTTTGTTAGATATACATAAAAAAAATATGAAATTTTACTCAAATGTTTAATTGAAAGGAGCCTTTTCAAAAACGATCAGTCTGCTCCAATGATAAACTAGGATCGGTTGAGGCTACTTTGCTCTGATAAAGAGCCATAAACTTAGCATCCCGTAACTCTTTGATGTTCAATGAGTGCTATCGGAATCTCTGTGGGGTCTACACGTGTCTTTCTATTCTGACAGCATGGCTATAGTCAGGTGTGTTGAACAAAAAAAAGCATGTCCAGTCGCTTGCTTTTGTAGTAAAGGCGTTGGCATGTTACTTATTTAAGTGAATATAAAAGTCAGACTGAAAGTTTGTGTGAGAGCAACCAATGTAAAATTGATCAAGCGAAGGACTGTAGATGATATAACAGCAAGGCATGACTGAAAATAAAAAAGAGATACCATACTTGATGATACCTCTTTGATGTGGGCCCACAGGGACTTGAACCCCAGACCCCCTGATTATGAGTCAGGTGCTCTAACCAGCTGAGCTATAGGCCCTGATAATGTGAGCGCAAATCTATAACAATGTCCCTTATCAAAACAACTTAAGCTGTGGATTTTTAATCTTCTCAAAATGCTCTGTTGATAGAGGTGGTGGTTTTGGGCCTTTGAAGTACTGAGATCGAGCTAGTTGTATCTGCTGCTTGATGATATCTGCGAACTGCCCTTCACCCCTCATCCTAGTGCCAAATCGACTGTCATTTACCTTTCCACCATGACAGATTTCGATCTGATGTATCACTCTATCATATCTGTCTGGATAGGTGCGCAGGAGCCAATCTTTGAAGATGGGCCCGACATCTCCATTTAATCTCACTATGGTATATCCTATGTCTTGAGCGCCTGCTTCAGCAGCAGCTTTAGCTATATCACTAATCTCATGGTCAGTTAGGCTGGGGATGATAGGTGCGATCATCACCCTGACAGGGATACCTGCAGAAGATAGTTTAGCGACGGTCTTAAGTCTATTATGACTTGAAGAGGTCCGTGGTTCTAGGAGACTTCGCAGTTCTTCATTTAGACTGGTGATGGAGAGGATAACTCTTACGGTATTATCCTTTGCCATCTCTGTAAGTAGATCCAAATCTCTGAGTATGAGTGCATTTTTAGTGATGATAGAAGCAGGGTGCTTGTATTTGTGAAGTACTTCTAGTATGCTCCTTGTTATTCGGTATTTTCTTTCTGCGGGTTGATAACAATCAGTGTTGCCAGATACCATGATGGTCTGTGGCTCCCAGCTTTTAGACTTGAGCTTTTGCTCGAGAAGAGGAGCTACGTTTTGTTTGATGAGAATCTTTTGTTCGAAGTCCACTCCTGCGCTATATCCCCAGAAGGTATGTGTATTTCTAGCATAGCAGTAGACACACCCATGTTCACAGCCTTGGTAGGGATTGATAGAATAGGCGAAACGAAGATCTGGACTCTTTACCTTATTGAGGATGGATGTAGGATGTGTTGGTATGTACTTCGTCTTGCTGATGAGATCTACATCGTCATCATGCCGCCAGCCATGTCCTTCTCCATCTAGTTGTGTTTTATGGAAAGGGTTAGAAGTATTGATCTGGGCTCCACGGCCGGTGATAAATGTGCTTTTGTCTTTCTTGGATCGGGGCATACCTGTTTATTTACGAAAGTGATCACGTCACTCTCGGGGGAGTTATCAGGTATGTAATTGTGTGATCTACGAGACCCCTTAGAGAACTCTCGCGCCAAAAGTATCTCCTTGGTTCACGTCTCCGGTCTCAAGGCCTTTTCGTAACCATCTCATCCTTTGTTCTGAGGTGCCATGTGTGAAAGACTCTGGGACCGTATAACCTCTTGATTGCATCTGGATCCT
>CAYYBR010000058.1:0-19709 GCA_964470035.1 uncultured Saprospiraceae bacterium | reverse complement strand
AGATAGGGATGATGAAAACGCTCTAATTAGAAAGGGGAGACATATTCTGTTCTCCCCTTTTTTAATTTCACTTATGTAAATAAGCGTTATAATTTATAACCGAATGTGGTTGAGATCAATTGGCGATTTTGTTCGATACTCACAAAGGGTTCTGAGTTTTGGTCCAATAAGGCATAGGGGCTATAGTTGGTATTGAGAGATCTTAGTGTAAAAGCTACATCTACGTAAAACTTATTTCCTCTATATCCAAGGCCGGCACTAAAGCTTGGGTCATAATCAAGGATACCTGTATCTATAAATGGACTATCGATCAAGTTTGCACCCAAGCGAAGTCGATAAAATTTATAAGCAAGTTCAGTACCGATTCTAAAGTTTAGTGCTGATCCTAATAGGTCGTCTATTTCGAAGTTGAGATCATCTTCAAAGAATTGATCTGCAGGGTCATTAGAATTCGCTGTGAGGTTAAAGGACGGACTTGCATAGTTTACATATTCTACTTCGCCAGAAAGAAAGCCTCTCAGCTCGCCTATCTTATACAAATAACCTAACCCTGCTATTGCCCTCCATGCTCCAGCTAGTCGATACTCAAATTCTGATAGTGGACTCAGAGCAGTAGAACTATTCACCTCACCATCTTGAGTAAAGGTATATCCTACCTCAGTGTCAAATTCGTCTGTGAGTATAAAAGCAGATTTTGTATGAATAGAAGCACCTAATCTTAATCTATTATTGACCTTATAGATCAATCCTACTTTTAAGTTAGCACCTACACCAGAAGTGTTGAGATTTTGACTAAAGGACAAACTTTCAAAGAGATCAACTTCATCAGCTAGATCGTCCTCTTCATAACGTCGTTCTTCAGTATAGCTTAAGAAGGGAAAGGCTAAGGTAGCACCCCAGCTAAATTTATTTTTAATGTTTGAGCCAACAGTCAGGAATATTTCACTTAGATTTCCTGACCGCGTAATTGTTTCATTTCTAGTCACTCTTTCCTCAAAGGTGTTGAAGTCGCTAAAAAACTCTCCTTCAAAATCTCCCTCAAATATGGCTCCAGCATCAAAAGCTGGTCCTGCCTCAAATGGTCCGAGGTCATTCAAGCCATTACCTGTAGCGAGTTCTAAAAATCTCTCTACGATAGTACCTGGAGATTCGCCACTATATGATATTTCCTCATTGAAGTCTGCAATACGGTTATACCCAACGGCAAAGTTCAAAGTCTTGGTGTTAAAGTTTGCTGGATTAGAGTGAAACACTGCCGCTATATTACCTAGTCCAACTCTGCTTAGACTGTTTGATGTTGGGGCTCCACCATCAAGGCTCGCTATGTTTTCAGTATTAAGAAAATTGAGTGTTGCGGTGATTTCTGACTTTCTGAATTCCGCGATACCTGCGGGATTAGTACTTGCAACCGATAAGTCTGCCCCGAGCGCAGAAAAAGCACCGGCGACGCCTGCAAAACGCGCTGTATTATAATTCTCATGAAATGAGTATCTCAGTGCGTCATCCAAGGTTTGACCAACACAATGTAGAGACGATAGTAATAGTAAGAAGGCAATTATATTCTTGATCATCATAGTCATAATGGTATTGCAATAATAATGAGAGCGACTCAGCTAGCTACCATAAGAGTCGATAAAAGGCAAAAAAAATGGGTGAAAGCTATAATAGCTGTCACCCATCGAATATGTTTTAAGCCGACCTTATCTTGGGCTTCTTCTTGAACTTCCTGAGCTTGTTGATCTTGTCACTGATCTACTGCTACTTGATCCTGCACTTCTTCTTGATGAAGAACTTCTATTGAAAGATGATCTACTTGGAGTTGCAGATGACCTTCTTGAAGAAGATCTAGAAGAGGTCCGACTCGAACTTCGACTAGGAGTTGCTGATCTAGTAGAAGATCTTCTGCTAGTACTTCTCCTAGAAGAAGATGTAGCTGCTTTGTTAGTCGTTGTTGATCTTACATCTCTAACTCTAGATGACGTTCTTGTGCTTCCTGTAGTTCTTGATCTACTAACCGTATTTCTCGATACTGAGTTTACAGTAGTAGGTGTCACATTATTAAACCTCACGTTCGGGTTAAATGGTGGGCAGTAATATCCTCCGCTACTAAAACCAAAGCCGCTGCCTCCAAATCTGTTAAAGCTATTGAACCTGTTAAAAGTATTGAATCGACTAAAGCTATTAAAGCCATTAAATCTATTAAATCTGTTGAAGCTATTAAATCCTCCGTATGGAGAGAAGCCAAAAGCAGGTGATCCAAATGAAAGGCTCAGCGAAGGTCCTCCAAATCTCGAAACTGCAAATGAACTGCCAAACGGGTTTGGCGCACAGAACGGATTGAAAGCACTGCTGCTATAGAAGTTAGTGAATCTTAGATTATTGAACCGATTAGTATATCTATACGCATCGATATCATAATCGCTCTCACGGTACTGTAAGTATTCATCATATTCATCCTCATCATATGCGTAAGCCTCATCTATAGTCGCATCGTCAAAGTCTTGATATGCGAGGTCTTCTGTTTGGCGAGCTGATGTCTGAAATTCTGACTCATCAAAATAGAGATCATCAAACTGTGCGTAAACACTTGTTGACCCTAGTGCGAAAAGTACCAGGCTCAATAACCAGTGGAATTTATTTGCTTTTTTCATGTCGTAGAATTTAAAAGTCCTAAATCGCTGTATCACCATCAAAACTATATGATAAAGATACATATATAGCTTAAAATCTGCTTAATTCTGATCTTAACATACGTTAATGTCGTATCGTATTGAATATCAGCGGATAACTACACCTATATGACGCTCAAAAAGTGCTTTAGGTTCTAAATATTTGGACGTTAACACTCTTTTTAACATTTCATTCCGACGATAAAACTATTCTCATGAAGGATGGCGCCCCATAACTCTCGGCTCGAAGAAGATCGTTATCCTGCGAAACCCCTCTAAGCAGGACCAAAACGTTAGTTTTGTGGCTCACTTTTATGGGTAGATAAGTTTTTAGATATGGCAAAAGAGATTACACCGAGATCAGAGGACTATAGCAAATGGTATCTGGATATAGTAAAGAAGGCAGGACTTGCGGATAATTCTGCGGTGCGAGGTTGTATGGTAATAAAACCTACGGGATATGCCATCTGGGAAAAAATGAAAGACCAGCTGGATCAGATGTTTAAGGATGCAGGTCATGTCAATGCTTACTTCCCACTGTTTATACCTAAGAGCTTCCTCAGTAAAGAAGCGGATCATGTAGAAGGATTTGCAAAAGAGTGCGCAGTAGTTACCCACCACAGACTGATGAATAACCCTGACGGAAGTGGAGTCGTGGTTGATCCAACCGCAAAACTCGAAGAAGAACTAATTGTACGACCAACTTCAGAGACCATCATATGGAACACATATAGAGACTGGATAAAGTCATATAGAGACCTTCCATTACTCATCAATCAGTGGGCCAATGTAGTGCGATGGGAGATGCGTACGAGGCCGTTTTTAAGGACTGCAGAATTTTTGTGGCAAGAAGGACATACGGCTCATGCAACCAAGGAAGAGGCTATCGAAGAGGCGAGATTGATACATGATATATATGCGAAGTTTGCCGAAGAGTATATGGCGATGCCTGTTATAAAAGGAGCCAAATCGGCTAACGAAAGATTTGCGGGAGCGATAGATACCTTCACCATCGAGGCACTTATGCAGGATGGTAAGGCGCTGCAAGCTGGTACATCCCACTTCTTAGGACAAAACTTTGCAAAGGCCTTTGATGTCAAATACCTGACTAGCGAAAATCGAGAAGAGCATGTCTGGGCGACATCTTGGGGTGTATCGACGAGATTAGTGGGAGGGTTGATCATGACTCATTCGGATGATGAAGGTCTTGTACTTCCTCCCAAGTTAGCGCCTACCCAAGTTGTCATCGTGCCTATACCTAAACCTACTCCAGCTATCCTGGAAGTAGCTGAGACTATACAAAAGGAATTAAAAGCACATGGTGTATCCGTCTTAATAGACAAGGATGAAAAGAAAAGACCAGGCTTTAAGTTTGCTGAGTACGAAATGAAAGGCGTGCCAGTTAGACTTGGCATAGGCCAAAGGGACTTGGATAAGGGTCAGATAGAGGTGGCGCGTAGAGATACCAGAACTAAAGAGTCGCTACCTATGGAGGGCATATCAAAAAGGATCGTAGACCTCTTGGATGACATACAATCGAGTTTGCTCAAAAAAGCACTGGATTATCGAGCTGATCATACGAGTAAAGCAGATGACCTTGATAGCTTCAAAACTCTCGTCGAAGAAAAAGGAGGTTTTGTATCTGCTCATTGGGACGGCACGACTGAAAGTGAACTCAAGATAAAAGAGCTAACCAAAGCTACACTCCGGTGTATCCCGATCGACGCCGAAGAAGAAGAGGGCAAGGATCTCATCTCAGGGGCACCGTCCCAAAAGAGAGTATTATTTGCGAAAGCGTACTAAAAGTTTTTACTCCGATTTCGAAGATTTACTCAATTTACCTTTTTAGTCCAACTGTTCATATTTTTCATGTAGGGGTTAACCCCAGTCTGATAAAATTTCAATCTATCTGGCATTTTGATTAATAATTTTAAATATATTTATCTTCGTAATGTATATCAAAATGATAATCAGCCACTTTTAGATAGAAATTTTACCTATAAGATTCTTTACATATTATGGATTTCTATATATTTGCTTGATCTAACCTGCGTACCTAGAGGATAATAGTTCTCTGTGGGGATTCCACAGATGTTCAATAAACTCAATTATAGGAACCATATGTACGCTTTAAAAAGAACAAACCTCTCCTTTCTTATAACTCTTGTTATAGGGTTTGTTTTCTCTAACACAATGATGGCACAGATCGATGCCACCGCTGAAGCACAGTGCGCAGAAGCTTCAGAAAATCAAAACTATAGAATTAGTATAACGGATATCCCGACTTCGGGACCATTCGAGATATTTATAAACGATATTTCTGTCGGAACTACAAGCACAGGTGAGTTCGAGAGTTCAGATATGGCCTTCGTTGATGGTACTATGACTAATACTGTTCGAATCGAAGAACAAGCTGACACTACGAATTTCATGGAGATACTAGTACATGAAGTGCTTTGTGTAGATGTGAATCAAGACGGCAATTTAGATTTTAATACTGACGTGTGCGATTATACCAAGCCACTTGGGACAGGAGGCGCGATAGTTTCAACTGTCGCACCATATAATAGTGCAAATGTCTATCTATATATACTAACAGGTTCTGAAGGCGTCTATCAGACAGTTACTTCAGTAGCTAATAATAGCGGACTTTTTGAAGATTTAGAAAATGGAGATTATACTGTCTTCGCCTTTAACTTCTTATCAGAGGCTGAGGCTGATGACTTCCTAAGTGAGATACCAGACAATCAAAATCTGAACTCTTATGCACCTGATGGAGAGCCGACTTGTTTCGCGCTTTGTGGATCTGCAGATTATACTGTAGACTGCGAGTCTATAGTAGATATATACGTCAACCCGGTAGACGAGGAAGTCTGTATGGAAGGCGATGCCTCTTTCTTCATCCAAGACTCGATTATAGCCCCAGTTCCTAATAACGCTGACCTTACCTACCAGTGGCAAGTAGATGATGGTTCTGGCACTTTCGCAGATGTAGGTGGAGAAACAGACTCTCTCATTACTCTTAGCGATGTGGTATTCGCTGATAGTGGAAATATGTATAGAGTCATAGTCACGCTAGTTGTGGATGGCACAGATATATCCATGGATACAAGTGGTGTAGCAACTCTCACTGTCTTTGACGATCCAGTATTGGCATCAGATCTAAGTGTAACAGTGAATAGTGATGAACCGTCAGGTATCGTCCTTGCTGCAGATGACGGAAGTGTAGCAGCTGATAGCTTCGATATTGTTTCGATAACAGTAGGTGATGATTTAATAGCAGATCCTGGAAATGCCTCAGAAGGGTTAACTGACGACGCTAATGTAATAGCTGCAGATATGTATACCAATACCGGCGATGGCCCAGATACGGCCTTCTATGAGATAGTGCCTATATCGGAGCATGGATGTGCCGGTGATACCCTTACTGTATTTGTTGAAGTTAGACCTTGCCCTATGGTCTCTGACCTGACTACGGTAGAGGTGTGCAGTGGAGAAGGATTTACTACTAGCTTACCGTCTAGTGATGATAATGGACTCACTCTGGATAGCTTACTTGTAGCTTCCTTACCGGGACCAAATATAGGTGGCACAGCATTCAGTGGGCTTGTTCTTCCTGACAATTTATCAGTGATCACACAAGATACATTTACTAATACGAGCGACGTACCAGACTCGGTAGTCTATACCGTTACCCCATATGCTAACAACTGCGCAGGTGAGTCATTTGAATTAATAATCCATGTAGATCCAGAACCAGTATTTGATGATGTGAACGTATCTGTATGTAGTGATGAGGAGATTGGAGTCGAGCTGGCATTCACAGATGATACTGGATTAGCAATAGAGAGTGTAAGTATAACAGCCACAGTAGGAGCAGGCCTAACTGGTACACCAACAGAAGGATCTGATATCACTTCGACTACTGCTATCTCGGGTGATGTCTTCACTAATACGGGTACATCCGCATCAAGCGTGACATATACAGTGACACCGACTACAGCAGATGGTTGTGTAGGTCAGTCGTATGAGATAGTTGTGAGTATAACACCAGAACCAGTAGGGTCTGATCCGACTCCGACTGTATGTAGTGACGAACTTATGCAAGTTGATCTCAGTAACTTAATTACTAATGGATCTTCTGATGTAAGCTTCACATGGGTAGCAGAAGATAATCCTAATGTCGATGGCGAACAGACTACAACGCAGTCTGCCGACACCATCAACATACAGATTACCAATACAACCGACATCTCTCAAGAGGTGGTGTATAGCGTCGTCCCGACGGATGGAGCAACATGTGTAGGAGATACATTTACTGTGACAGTCACTGTACTTCCAGAGCCAGTATTTAGTGAAAACTCTGATGATGTCTGTAGTGATGAAGCGCTTGACATAGATCTATCATCATCTCAGACTAATGGGGTTGATATAACCGGATATATTTATACAGTATCTAGTTCTAACGAAAGCGATGTACCAGCGGGATCAGCTAGAACGGATACTTCATCAGCTAACATAACTGATACATATACTAATACTACGAACTCTGATGTAGTCATCATATATACTGTGACTCCGATATCAACGAGTGATTGTGCTGGTGATGCCTTCGATGTAACAGTTACTGTTAATCCTGAACCAGTACTAGCTAATCTCAATGATACAATATGCAGTGACGCTGCTATAGGCATCATCTTAGCTACTGAAGGAACATCAATAGCTGCTGATAGCTTTAATATATTGTCCATTAGTCCAAATACTTTAGTGGCGTCCGCAGGTGACCCGACCATTGGTATAACATCTGATATCAATGAGATCGCTGATGATGCATGGACGAATACTACATCCAACCCTGTGCAAGTCATCTATAATGTCGTGCCGATCACAGGTGATTGTAGCGGAGATCCTGTTAACATAGTAGTAACTATCGACCCTGCTGCAGTTGTTGAGTTGGACAGTGATGTTACACTTTGCTCTACAGAAACTGTAGATCTTGCTGGCATAGGAGCTTCCATACAAGGAGGAGCTTCATCAGGAACTTGGTCTTCATCAGGCTCAGGTGCATTTGATGATACTGCATTTGGTACGGGTACAACATATACGCCAAGTGAAGCTGATATAGATGCTGGATCAATCACTATAACACTTACATCTGCGGATCCGACTGGATCATGTACAGAAGATTCAGCGTCGATAACTGTGAGTATACTGGACATCAGATGTAGCGAGTTCCCGTGGAATGGAAACGACTAATTAGATAATATAACATCTGAGTTATAGAAAGGCGCTGATCACTAGATCAGCGCCTTTTTTCATTGTAGGTGCTATTAGATTTTTCATATTACAAATTTTTGTAATATATTAGTGCCTGATATAGATCTATCTATGTCATCTGCCTCCATAGAATTGCAATAGGACCAAATCGTTTCTTGTCTCTCACAGATGAGAAACAAGTACGGATAGGGAAACTACACAATGACAAGAAGAAAGGTCCTTCTTTGCAGTCTCGTTATGTCACTCACATACTTGACTTCTTACATGGCTATGTCTCAGGACATAGGTGATAGGATAGTGTACTCTGTGATACCCTCGTGCGAAAGTCCTGATCCATCAAAGCCGACTTTGAGAGATCAGTATTTTCTCAAACTAGAAATATCCGGACTTTCGGATAGGGTCGAAGATGATATAGAGATTATCGTTGATCGAACTCCATTCGTTCAACTTCACATAGATACATCAGAATTACCTTTTACCAGATTTGTGGGCCCATTTATACACAGCGGGGTAGGAGGTACTTTCAAAGAATACATAGTTAGGTCACTCTCTGACGGTATCGCAGATACGTTATTTCTTCCTGAAGTAGTCTGCGGTTTTTCTACCAGCAATGGATTGGACAATGCAGGATTCTACTGTGAAGATGGATTATACGGTCTTGTTGCTCAAGTCACACCCGAGATAGTAGACGAACCCTTGCTCCCGGATAAAACCTACTTATATATTCTGGTGGAGAGCGAATCGCTCATCATAGTTGATAGAAACTTTAGTGGGCACTTCGTCGATATAGATGATCTTTCCTCTTACGAGCTCCATGCGTATGCCATACCATTTGAAGAGCAAGCCTCTTTTCTTAATGACGTTATCATCGGAACATCTTTTGATGAAGAGCTCTTTAGCATTTGCTTCGCAACATGTGGTGTATTTGATGTACTTGTAGACTGCAGTTCATTTGACTTGAGTCTTCAAAAAAGAGTGCAAGGTGGATTTATATATGAAGTTGGAGATGAGGTGATTTTTGAGATCGAAGTGATTAATGATGGCAATGTCGTTGCATATGATATCGTGGTCACTGATATGCTTCCTTTAGGTCTTGATTTTCTTCCATCTCAAAACCCAGGATGGACAGAAGACCTTACCAGTTCTCCGATAGATAGTCTTCTTCCAGGGGAGTCAGTTGTCTTACCTATAGTTGTCCGTGTCAACGAAGAAAGTCTAAATCAAGAAGTAATTAATGTAGCCGAGATAACCTTTGCTACAAATACGCCAGGCCACGATATTTCGGCTTTTGATGTCGACAGTTCGCCTGATAACAACGACTCTACTGAAGACGATATCGATGATGCGGAGATAACCATATTACAGAGTTTGTGTGCTGCCACTTTTGATATCACGGCACAAAACGAGGCAGTTTGTCTCGGTGGGCCAATTTCTATGGCAGCAGAGTTAATTATGGCTACCCAACCGGTACGATATATATGGCGTTTTGGTGATGAGGTGGTCTCAAGGGATAGCCTATTTGTCATAGAGAGCCATGTTCCCTCTGATTATGGCATTTACTCGCTTACTATCATAGATGGCAATGGGTGCGCAGGGACTGAGTTTGTAGAGATTGAACCAATTGATGACCAAGAGAGATTTGCTTGTTTTAATGATATCAATGTCGGAGTAAATAATGACTGTGAGATTAGATTGAGTCCATTGATGTTTACATCGAGGGATGTCAGTGGTTTAAGAGATTATGATATCATCATACGAGACCCAGAAGGCATAATAGTCGATCAATCAGATCTCACTATCTACCCTCCAGGAACTGTACTTGAGGCGCAGATTATTAACCCTTGTACCGGTGAGGTGATCTGTTGGTCAAGACTTCATATAGAGAACAAACTTGATCCTTCGATTGACATTTACGGAAGTGAACAAAGAGAGATCGTATGTACGGCTTTGGTTAGTGATGAGCCGACGGCAGTGATAGATAGGTATAATGAGCTCTTTGATGAAGATATCCTGGACGCGCAGATGTACGCTGACAGCTTTAATCAGCTGGTGTGTCTTCAAGAGTGGGAAGTCCAAACTAGTGATCTACTCATTGTGGATGATGGCACATGTTTTTCTCAGTCAGTATGGCGAGTTTATTCGGTTTTTGATCAAGAGAGGATTCTGCCTGTAGATACCGTGAGTATAGAGATAGTAGCCTTGGATCTCGCTGATATCCAGATGCCAGGAGATATATCTAATCTGGATTGTACTACGGGACTCTCTGCCCAAGAGCTAGGCTCTTTCCCATCTTACAGTGTCAATGGAACTAACATCTCAATAGAAAATATCACAAATGGCAATCGCAACGCCATCTGCAATATAGCTGTGACTTATGCTGATGAGACTTTGATAAGGGATTGCAAGTTTGGAGCAACTAGAATAGAGAGGACTTGGGCTATATCTGATTGGTGTTCTGATCGGACCATCACAGAAGTACAACACTTATTTGTGCGAGATCACCAGGCTCCTGTAGTAGTGCCAAGTCAAGAAGACATAAGACTTGTGACAGCTCCATTTGCGTGTTTCGCTACACTTGATATAAGAGAATATGTCAGCCTGAATGATGTGTGTGACTCTTCGCCACAACTGCAGATCAAGGGTCAGCCTTTAGGAGCATATGTGATAACTCTTCCCATAGGAGATCATCTTGTGGACATCATAGCTTCAGATAAATGTGGTAATGAGTCAGGGTTACAACTTTCTATTGTCGTCTCGGACAGGGAGCTTCCTGCTCTTATATTAAAAGAAAACTTATCCATCAGTTTATCCCTGCAAGGGGGTGTGTGGACTAATACCTTGCCAGTATCTATAGTCGATGCAGGAAGTCATGATCATGACTGCGGGCCTGTCTCTCTTACCGTCGCAAGGGCCTCTGAGTTAGCCATGATAAGATCAGCAGGTGGATCTTTATCCATAGACACAGATATGATGAACTGTAGAGAAAACCTTGATGAAGCTGATAAAAACAAAGATGGTATGATCGTCGAAGATGAGATATATCGAGATGTCATTGTATTCTGTTGTGAAGATATCGGTAGAGAGGTGATCTTACATGTGAGAGGTCAAGATCTATCTGGTAATATATCTGAGGCAGAGATAACTGTAAGCGTCTCTGCTGATGTAGATTGGGTACCATGTGATGATGACAACATATGTACGTCAGATGATCGACAGTATGGAGATTGTCCTTGTAGTGGGATGCCTATATTGTCTGACATAGATATGGATGACATCCTTGATTGTAGTGATACAGCCATCATGCTTTGTCTTGATGGAGAAAGTCTTAGTGTCTCATATGATGAAGTGTCCTCCTTGCTAAGTCTTGGAGCTACAGGTGGACCTTGCCAAGATGGTGATGTGGCTTCTATCAGTGGAAGAACATATACTATCGGAGGTGACATGATAGAATATGTAACCATATCCAGCGGCTCAAGATCTGAGTTGACAAATGTAGCTGGCGAATACTTATTTGCAGATAAAGAACTGTACAACAGCTATGTCTTACAGCCTTCTCTAGATGAAGACTATGTCAATGGCCTGAGTGTTAGTGATCTGATCATACTGGAAGACTATGTTCTTGGGATTAGGGTGCCAGATAATCCATTTCTTAGGATAGCGGCGGATATCAATGATGATGGAAGGATATCAGCACTCGACTTGCAGCAGTTGAGACTTCTACTGCTTGGACATACTGAAGGATTTAGCAATCAAAGTTGGCGTTTTGTAGTGGTTGGATATGAGTTTATTGATGAGAATAAACCATATGACTTCGAGGACGTCATATACATCAACAACCTACAGGAAGATGTCGCCGACCAAGATTGGATAGGCATAAAAATAGGAGACCTCAATAGCACAGCAAGAGCAAATAGTGGAAAGTCATTGTCTAGGTCTGACACGAGGTACACTCTCAAGATACCAGATATGCAAGTGGATCGCGGAGATGAGATTGAAGTACCGATCAGTATAAGTGAGGAGCTATCTATAAGAGGTATACAGTTTGAGCTTGAGCTTGAAGACATGGTTATAGAAAGCATAGAAGGTTTGCCCGTCAGCTCCTATCAATATGATGAAGATCTAGGCCGTCTACGGATAGTCTGGCATGATGATGATTTGTATGACGGTCCCTATCTCGCAAAACTTCTTTTAAAGGCCAATCGATCAACTCAACTTTCTAAAAGTATAGATCTGAATTATGTCATTACTCCTGAAGTTGTTTTTGAAAATCAGGAAAAAGGTTCTCTAGCTATAGAGTTTGAGGATGGACTAAGTAATCAAGCGCCTTCTGATGTACAACTCTATCAGAACCAACCTAATCCATTTACGGGTGAGACTGTGATACAGTTTGAGATTCCAGATGCAGGAGAAGTTGATCTATCTTTCTTTGATGCAAGTGGTAGGTTTATCTATGGTGTCACAGGCCAATATGGCCAAGGTGTCAATGCCGTGCAACTCACCCGTTCAGATCTGAGGCAGCTCGAGGGTGTAATCTTGTATAGATTAAAATATCGCGACCAAGTGATCACCCGTAAGATGGTCATACAGCACTAAACACCAAATTATATATTGAATTCATGTCGGTGAGGCGTGTATAAATGCTTCAGAATAACGTTTTCTCAGATGATTTAACTATATTTAGTAAAATCAATATCATGAAGACCAACCCTCGTGAAATTCTCATCTACTATAACCCTGAATCATCTTCAGATCGAAAGACGGTAGCCTATGCAAAAAGTATGTCTAGACATGTCAAGACATATAGCCACAAGGACGCACATGTTACTACCACTGCATGGAAGAGTCTTCTGAAGAAGATGGACATAGAGCCTAAAAAACTATTCAACAAAGCACTGCCAGAATATCAATCATCTCTCAGAGGTAAAGAATTAGATGAAGAAGGTTGGTTACACGTGATTAAGCATAATGCGCATCTACTTAGATCGCCTATAGCAGTTAGAGGGGATAAAGTGGTCTTATGTGAGC
Organism: uncultured Saprospiraceae bacterium; assembly: GCA_964470035.1. Taxonomy (GTDB): domain Bacteria; phylum Bacteroidota; class Bacteroidia; order Chitinophagales; family Saprospiraceae; genus JAJRXG01. The sequence goes on along the minus strand of CAYYBR010000058.1, from coordinate 6,738 downwards.
GACCTACAGACATCTATAAGCTCTAATTATCTGAGCACTCTTCATTTTTCAATACAAATACAGCACCTCCTTCAATTGTAAATCCTTGTCTTAGATCTGTTGTAGACATCGTTGAGACCGTTAGTTCCGCCGACGATGCGAGGTATCCATCGTAGGTGATGTTTTGTTTCGTATGATAGGTTATACTTGAGTCTATGATATCTGGCAGTCCGACATTATCATTACAAGGCACAGTATGAGAATTAAAATCTAACGTCCATGTGAATCCATCGCTACTCCATCGGTCGTCCCACTCGATATAGATGTGCTGATCGGCATCGACCTCTAGTCCAGTCACTTCAGCAGCATAATTAAAGCCATCACCACTCATGCAGTGATCATCACTTTCGTAAATGAGCATTAGGTCATTGCAATCTCCTGTGTATAGATTAAGCCTCGTGTCTACACCTTGATGACAACTTCTGATGTTTAATATGCCATCAGTCTCAGGTGTGAATGCATACCACTTGGCATGAATAGCGTCTTGTCTTGATGCTCCTGATCCGGTTTTGATATACTGTATTTCTATTTCTATTTCCTCTTTACCGCTTAAGATGAGTGCCTCCTCACATGCTTCACCGCTCCTAGGAAGACATGTTGCTATATAGTTTTTGATCCTACTGCCTGGTTGTTCTCCTAGCCCTAGCCTAAAGTCTATCCCTTCTGGATGTCCTTGACAATAACTCATAATGGTGCCTCCATCTTCTGGTATAGGAGCACTGTCACACCCATTATTATTACTACAGCCATCGATTGCTTCATCATTATTGGGACCCCAGACACAGTCATGGGTATGCTGAGATCCTAGATTGTGCCCGATCTCATGCGCAAGAATATGAGTGTCCCAGCTATATTCCCACAGATTACTTAATACTCCATGGACAGTGCTGATTCCGAACGACTTGTTGTCATCACACAGACCTCGAAAAAAGGCCTTTCCTCCTACAAATCTGTCATCACTAGTAATCAAGTGAGCCAAATCCCCACTATGAGATTGATGATGTATAGAACTAAAACTTGTCAGCCCACTAGTTAAATCTGTCAGATCATATGGATCTGGTTCTGTCCATATAGTTAGGTCTGCAAGCTCTATCGTGATATGGTGGAGATTATAAATGCTATTGACCTGCCCAACGAGCTCTTGTATGTACTGTGTTATCCCAGAAGGTGATAATCCCAGATGGACATATAGATCATACGACGTATAAATGTGTATAAATATGGTGTCGTCAGCTAATGACTTAAAAGAGTGGATCTCTGTTGTGCTGGGGTACACATCGGTATCAGTGTGACATGTTGAGATTTGGCAAGTGCTCTCGATAGACACTATGGCAAATAAAATAAGTAATGCAGTGCGCATCTGAAAGAATTGGTTAAAACAGGGGAGCACATAATAAGAGCGCTCGTAATCAAGACGATTCGAAGAAAAAGAGCCACAGACACATTCTAGTGTAGTTAGACAACTACTTGACGTCCCAGAATTACATAAAACTTTACATCCCAGGACTTTCTCAAAAAATAGTTGATGAAAAAATTATATATAATTAAATTATATATGTACGTTTGTCCTGTTGTAGAGATTACTAGACGAAATCAGATCTCTACATCGACGAGATCATTTTAATTATTAGGCCTCACACGACCCCAGTTTAAAACGAAGCTTTTAGTAATTAAACCCCAAATCTCATGACCAGATTGAAAACGGTCTGTCTACTAGCGGTAGCTAGTATCGTGTTGATTGTGCATGGTACACATGCGCAGTCTAATTCTTGTGTAAGTGCGATAAATCTTTCGGTAGCAAGTGATTGTTCATTCACGCTATCGCCAGATCTTCTCAGAGCAACAGGCGAAGCAGCTGATGCTGGCAGTATTTTCCTTAACCTCGGCACAAGGACAGGTTCCACACTTGCATTTGTAGACGGACAACTCACCACTAACCTCATCGGCTTAGGCATACCTGATGGAGGATCTATTCAATACCAACTCTTTTCTTCGGACGACGGAACTGGAAGACAATTATGTTGGGGAGAGATAAACCTTGAGGTTAAAAGTACACCCGATGTAGTGACTAATACAGTTGAGATCATGTGCGGTGAAACTCTGCCAGATCTTCCAACAGTACTCCAGGTACAAGCTGAATTTAATGGACTTTGCTCAGCTCCTATAAGCGATATAGCTGTCAATGAAACCATAGAAGGAGAGGCTTGTACAGGCTTTAGAAGAATTAGAACCATCAGTGGTGTCGTTGATCTTGATGGTACTAAGAGTACTATCCCTATTCGGATAGATACCATACTCGAAACTCCTCTGACCGTAGATATGGTACAAGGTCCACTCGGAGGTCCTAATAAACAAGATGCCATTATCCTGACTTGCGATGATATAGGCAACGCTTTTCCAACTCCAGCGATAGTAGAAGAATTCTCAGCTGAAGGCGTACGAGGGGCATATCCATTTATCCCTAAAGGTCTAGATACTACGATCGTCTTTAGAGATACGATCATCCAAATCCAAGATACTATAGATAGCCAAGAGTTGATCACAGATGTGTTTGGTAATCAAGTATGGGTGGCAGTGCAAATCGTAGAAAAAAGAGATACAATCGTAAGTATACCGGACACAACTATAACAGATGTTGTCCTTGTACTAAGAGAAGATGCAGTTTGTAATATAGGAGTAACATTTAGCGATGATACTTTCCCAGGTTGTGCAGGTCCAGATTCTAAAGTTTTAAGGACATGGACAGTATTAGACTGGTGTAATGGGTCTATAGGGACATTTGTCCAGTGGATAGTGATCGAAACCGATGGACCTATCATCGAACCTATCGATGATGCTTTTGCCGCTATCACGCCATGGATTTGTACAGCATCTTTTCCTTTATCAGCAGAAGTGGACCGAGGATGCTCTGAGACTTTACAAGTGGTATATTCTACAACAGCTGGTTTTGTAGAAGACAACAAGATACTTACGGGACTATGGCCAGGCGATGTGGCTGTGGTTACAGTGACAGCCATAGATGATTGTGGTCAGAGGACCATTGAGACATTTACTGTTACGCCTGTAGACAGTATATCGCCAGTAGCGATAGCCGAAGATCAGATAAATGTTTCTTTATCAGGTGATCCACTCATCCCATCATCTATAGCAGATAGAGGAACAGCTAAAGTACTAGTAGATGCTGTAGACGCAGGATCGCACAACTCTGGATGTGGAGATGTGGATAGGTGTATACTCCTGCGAGATGAACTTGATAACCCTGTTTTGATAGATGGAGTACAGGTTATGATAGATGGTCGTCCTATATATCATGCTATGGGATGCTCTTTTGATGGTGTTCTTCCAGAAAGGCCAGCTACCAAAAATGATCCTGGAAGTCCAGAGATTCCCTATGTGTTCTGTAAGGACTACGTGGAGTTTTGCTGTGCTTCGATAGGATTTAATGAAGTCGCGATGTTAGTGACTAATGAGAGTGATATAGCAAGCATCACATGGACGCAGGTATTAGTCGAGGATAAAACCTCCTCATTAGTTATATGTCCACAAGACTTTACGGTGGGGTGCGAAGAAGACTTTGAGATTCCACAACCGCAGATCTTCAATGGTATATGTACCATCGATGAGTTGGAGATGACTATGACAGAAGACTTCGATAACTGTGGTGATGGCACTAAGACTGTCATTTGGACTAGAAACGGAGAAGTAGTGTGCACACTAGTTGTAACCGTAGATGGCGAGAGCGCGTTTAATCCTTATGAGATAAAGTGGCCAAAGCATTTTAGTACAGATGAAGAGGCAGGTATTAGAAGAGAGTGTGAGCCAGTTTTGGATGATGATGGATTCCCAGTTCTAGATGATGATGGGAACCAACAGATGCAGATAGTTGAAACTCCTGAACTCATACCTATGGGTATCCCATTAGAATGTAGTGAAGGTGCCTTCACCGGTGAACCGACATACTGCAGTAACTCTTGTGGACTGATCGGTGTCAACTTTGAAGATCAAACACTCTCGGGTTTAAATGCTTGTAGAAAAATAATACGAAGATGGACGATCATTGACTGGTGTACCTTCGATCCAAACACGACAGATCAAGACGTGGATGAAAGCGATACCTTCCAAGCCATCAACGACGAGTGGTTAGAAGGAGGAGAGTTCTTAACGGATAGCAGAAATACTTCTGGTGCGCCATGTACACTTTGTGATAAACCTTCTGGTATTCAAGATGATATATACTTTAGATATACATCAGTGGATGAAGATGGGTTCTATAACTATGATCAGATCATAAATATCTTAGACTTTGATGATCCTGAGATCACAGCTCCAGATACAGTATCACTAAGCATCGTTGGAGGTGCAACTGCTAAAGGTGATGATTTTGATGACTGTTTCACTTCTGATGTCGTAGGAGCAAGTGTAGCCGATTTTTGTGGTGGCATAGAATTCGACAATGATGATCTGTCATGGCTGATCGAAGTATATAGATTAACCGCCGATGGTCCTGTATTACTTAATACTACGGAGGCCTTTGGTCCTACAGCTCAAGTCAGTACAGAAGTGGGTATGTCAGGTGAGGTGCATCGTATAAATTGGATAGCTAATGACGGGTGTGGTAATATAGCTAGTGAGGAGACTATCGTACTCTTTATCGAAGACAAAGCTCCTACTCCGATCTGTATATCACAACTTAGTTCGGCAAATATGTCAACAGATGGAACTACTACGATCTGGGCTGTAGACTTTGATGCTGGAAGTTTTGATAACTGTAGTCCTATTGATCTGTTCTTCCTTGATGAGAACGGCAACTTTACTCCATCCCTCACTTTTGAGTGTGAAGACATTACGAATGGAGCCGAGGAGACATTTACCCTTGAGTTATTCGCTGTTGATGAGCTTGGTAACCATGATTTCTGTAATGTAGACTTTAGGATTAACGACTTCAGTGATACATGCCCTGATACTGATGGAGCAACTAATACTGGTGCGAGTATAGTAGCAGGTGCAGTGGAGACAGCGACAGGAGAGAGAGTTGAAAATGTAGAGATCTCGCTGGACTTTGGTCCTAATTTTATGACACAGGCAGACGGAGATTATTTCTTCCAGGATATAACTTCTGACGACTTTGACATAAGAGCCTTTAGAGATGACGATCATATCAATGGAGTTTCTGCTCTTGACTTGGTACTAGTGCAGAGACATTTACTTGGGTTGTCAAGATTCGATGATCCATTGAGGATTATCGCAGCGGATATCAATAGTGATGGTAGAGTGAGTGCTATAGATCTTGTTGATCTTAGAAGACTCATATTAGGAACTATAGATAGATTTCCTAACAATAGTAGTTGGAGATTTATAGCGGCTAATCAAACCTTCCTTGACCCATTGAATCCCTTCCCATTTACGGAAGTGATATCGATCAGAGACTTTGATGGTCTAGAGAGAAGCCAAAATTTCATGGCAGTAAAAGTCGGAGACATCAATACTAACGCTGTAGCTAACAGCTTATCAAGCGCATCTTCACGTAGTGGGGATAGATTGACCTTTGTTATTGAGGATCAGGAAGTTAAGAAAGGAGAGATAGTTCATGTCGATGTTCGAGCTAAGAACTTTGATGAGATTATGGCTTATCAGTACACGATGAATACTAGAGGACTTCGATATATAGAAACTATGGGTGGAGCACTAGATATCGATGAGTCTATGATTGCTATCCATCAAGAAGGAATGCTATCGACAGCTTGGACTTATCCTGTCGGATTGTCAAGCGATGATATTCTATATACCATGGTCTTTGAAGCTTCTTCAGATGTGTGGCTTAGTGATGCCATATCTGTTTCAGGATTGTTGACCAGTTCTATAGCTTATAATACGAGTCAGGAAGCACTTGATATAGAACTAGTGTATGAGTCAGCTGATATGGTTGGGCTTTCACTTAAACAAAATATTCCGAATCCTTTCGAACAGTTTACTACGATCGGATTTGACATACCTACAAGTGGTCTAGCTACACTAGCCATATATGATGTCACTGGTCAGATGATCTATGAAGACACTAATGTCTACGATCAAGGCAGTCATAACTTTAAGATAGACCGTACAGAATTAAGACAAGTGGGAGTACTGTACTACCAGTTGAACTTTACTTCTGACCAAACAGGTGAACAACAATCAACAAGCGTAAAAAAGATGATTGTTCTAAGATAGAAATTGATAGGTTCAGGATAGCACATGTTAATATATGTGCGCTTAAGGATTTAATTATTAAAGGTTCTTGAGGATAAGAAAGGCCCGTTGCGATTCATTTGCGACGGGTTTTCTTCTTTGGTAGAATTACAACTCCTCAGAAGAGATTTCTTAGCCAAAAAGATCTCAGAGGCCAACTGGATATCAGTTGATAGATCCATCTAGAAAACAGAGACTCGACGTAAAACTTCGTCAATTCTACTATCTCTGACCAAGGCTCAATCGAGCTAAATCTTTGTCTAATTTTTGCCCAAGGTAGTACCCAACTACCAGTATGGCTAATTTAAATATTATCATCCTACTTATTTGATTGGTCTATTTTTCAATACAACCATTGGACGTAGAGCAAATATCATTCCTGAATAGATTAAGTAAATTTTATGAGTTTTTATGCTAGTTTATTACGACGTTAACTATTGATAATCAATAACATGTGAATTGCATGGTCTGGAC
>CAYYBR010000057.1:0-19870 GCA_964470035.1 uncultured Saprospiraceae bacterium | reverse complement strand
TACCAATATATTCAAGGTGATGAATCCAGATCATGTGATCTGTAACATGGAGCCATTCGTGAGCCTTGAGATGGAGTTTGTAGTTACCAAAGGAAGAGGATATGTACCAGCGGAGGAAAATCTTCCTAAAGATGCGCCGATCGGTGTGATACCTGTAGATGCGATCTACACACCTATCAAGAAAGTAGCTTACAAAGTAGAAAATACACGTGTAGGCCAGAAGACGGATTACGAGCAACTGAATATCGATATAAAAACGGATGGTACGATTCATCCAGAAGAAGCAGTTAAGGAAGCTTCTAAGATTCTGATACAGCACTTGATGCTTATCACAGATGAAAATATCACTTTCGAAGATCAGTCGAAGAGAGAAGAAGATGTTGTGGATGAGCACATCTTACACATGCGTAAGTTGCTCAAAACATCACTCGAAGATCTTGATCTTTCTGTTAGAGCGTACAACTGCCTTAAAGCGGCTAAGATTAACTCTCTTGGAGAGATGGTGAAGTTTGATACACATGAGCTTCTCAAGTTCAGAAACTTCGGTAAGAAATCTTTAGTTGAGATCGAAGAGCTCCTTACTACGAAAGGACTCACTTTCGGTATGGATCTTAGCAAATACAAATTAGACGAAGACTAAGTCATGAGACACGGTAAAAAAGTAAATCACCTAAGTCGTAAGAAGGGGCACAGAGATGCACTTCTGAAGAACTTGGCAACAGCGCTGATTACTCATAAAAGAATCAACACTACAGTTGCCAAGGCGAAGGCATTGAGAGTTTATGTGGAGCCACTGATCACACGATCAAAGAGCAATGACACGCATAATAGAAGAGTTGTTTTTAGCTACTTACAAGACAAGAAAGCGGTCGAAGAATTGTTCTCGACAGTGGCAGATAAGGTAGGTAGTCGCCCAGGTGGTTATACGCGGATTATCAAAACTGGATTCAGACAGGGAGATGCTGCGGATATGGCACTGATTGAGCTAGTAGATTTTAATGAGGTCTACACGAAAGACGGAGCTCCATCGACGAAGAAACGAACTCGTAGAGGACGAAGAAAATCAGGAGCAGCCACAGCTGCTACAGCGGTCGCGGCTGCTACTACTACAAAGTCTGAAGAAGAATAGTAGTTTTTATATTAAGAAATATTATAAGGCGTTAGTTTTCGAACTACCGCCTTTTTTTATCTTTGCCGCCAGCTAACCTTAGTACATGTCGTCATCATCAAACGCTGTCTTAATTCTAGAGGACGGCACAATTTATCGAGGAAGATCCTACGGAAAACCAGGTATGACAACGGGAGAAATCTGTTTTAATACGGGTATGACAGGATATCAGGAAATCTTTACAGATCCTTCATACTTCGGTCAAGTCATGATTACCACCAATGCGCATATAGGCAACTACGGTATCCACGATAAGGAGGTGGAGTCTGAGGCCATACAGATATCGGGTCTAGTCTGCAACGAGTTCACTTTTGACTACAGCAGGACAATGGCATCGACAGATATCAAGACTTACTTTAATGACAATGATTGCATCGTGATATCGGATGTTGACACCAGAGCACTGGTGAAGCATATCAGAGATAAGGGTGCGATGAATGCTTTGATCGCATGTGAGTTAGATAAGTCTGATGAAGAGCTCAAAGCCCTGCTCAAGGAAGTACCAAGTATGGAAGGCTTAGAACTCGCCTCGAAGGTGAGTACAGATGAGACTTACACATTAGGCGATGAGGATGCTCCTATTAAGATAGCGGTCATGGATTACGGCACTAAAAAGAACATATTGAGATGTTTTGTTGAAAGAGGGTGCCAAGTGAAAGTATTTCCAGCTAAGACTCCCCTTGCTGAGGTAATGAAGTACGATCCGGATGGATATTTTATCTCTAATGGCCCTGGAGATCCATCTACGATGGACTACGCCATCACTTTCGTAAATGAAGTTTTAAAAGAAGAAAAGCCACTTTTTGGCATCTGCTTAGGTCATCAAATCCTCGCTTTGGCGCTTGGGATACCTACATATAAAATGCACAATGGTCACCGAGGTATCAATCATCCTGTGAAAAATATAATCACGGGTAAGTGTGAGATCACTTCCCAAAATCACGGATTTGGAGTAAGTCCTGATGCTATAGAAGATAATCTAGATACGGTCGAGGTAACGCATAGAAATCTAAATGACGATACCGTCGAGGGGATAAGACATAGGAAGTTACCTGCATTTTCAGTACAGTATCATCCAGAATCATCGCCGGGACCACATGACTCAAGATACCTATTTGATCAGTTTGTAAACCTGGTAAAAGAACATAAGAAATGAGTGAAATCATAGATATAGTCGGACGACAAATACTCGACTCAAGAGGAAATCCTACTGTAGAAGTAGAAGTAACTACTGACTCAGGATTGGTTGGGAGAGCTGCAGTCCCATCAGGCGCATCAACGGGAAAGTATGAAGCTGTTGAGCTTCGAGATGGTAATAAGTCTTACTTCCTAGGAAAAAGCGTAGTAAAGGCCGTCGAACACGTCAACCAAAATATACTCAATGAGCTACTCGGTATGAGTGTTTTTGATCAAAGAGGTATAGATGCGATGATGCTCGAACTAGATGGTACTCCTAATAAAGGTAACCTAGGAGCGAATGCCATACTTGGAGTTTCCTTAGCAGTAGCTCAGGCGGCAGCTGCTGAAGCAGAATTGCCACTCTATAGATATGTCGGCGGGGTCAATGCACATACTCTGCCAGTACCTATGATGAACATCCTCAACGGTGGATCGCATGCTGATAACAGCATAGACTTTCAGGAGTTTATGATTGTACCTATAGGTGCAGATAGATTTTCTGAAGGGCTACGGATGGGCGTAGAGATCTTCCATCATCTGAAGTCAGTCCTTAAGTCAAAGGGGTTTTCGACAAACGTCGGGGATGAAGGTGGTTTTGCACCTAATATCGGATCCAATAAAGAAGCCATAGAGATTGTCCTTCAAAGTATTGAAACTGCTGGGTACAAACCTGGTGAACAAGTGATGATAGCCATGGACGCTGCGGCTTCTGAGTTTTACGATAGCAAAAAAGGTAAATATGTACTCCACAAGTCTACAGGAGATGAGATGAGTACAGAAGATATGATCTCATATTGGAAGGGTTGGGTGGATAACTATCCTATCTTTTCTATAGAAGATGGCTTAGACGAGGATGATTGGGATGGATGGAATAAGCTGAACGAGACTATCGGAGACAGAGTACAGCTGGTCGGGGATGACTTATTTGTGACTAACACCGAAAGATTAAAACGAGGTATAGCTGAAAAATCAGCTAATAGCATCCTGATCAAGGTCAATCAGATCGGTTCATTAACTGAGACGATCGAAGCTGTTAGTATGGCTAAGAGTAATTCTTTTACCAGTGTGATGAGTCATCGGTCAGGCGAGACAGAAGATGTTGCTATCGCTGATTTAGCTGTAGCGCTGAATACGGGACAAATTAAAACTGGAAGTGCCTCAAGAAGTGATAGAATAGCTAAGTATAATCAACTTTTGAGGATAGAAGAGCAACTGGGTGATAATGCTATATACCCTGGGCGAAACATATTGCGTTGGATCGTTATATTTACGCATCTAATTAACCCCTCATGAAAACAAAGAAGACCCCTAATAGAGGATCATATGTGAATAGATATACTCTTACTATTGTTGCTTTTATGATATGGATATCATGTCTCGATAGTCAGTATAGTTGGATCAAGCAGTATAAGCTTACAAAGCAACTGATGGAGATGGATGACGAAAAGGACACTGTTGTTGAGAAGCTTGCGGAGGCAAAAGTAGAGTATGATGAACTTATGACCAATAAAGAAAAATATGCTCGAGAGAAGTATTTCTTGAGTAAACCAGGTGAAGAAGTATTCATCATTAAGTAAAGAAGTAAGAGATACATAAAACATGAGCGTCTTAGTAGGTAAGGATAGTAGAGTTATCGTACAAGGTTTTACAGGGAAAGAAGGAACCTTTCATGCAGGTCAGATGATCGAGTATGGCACGAATGTCGTCGGTGGAGTTGTACCAGGAAAAGGAGGACAAAAACACCTAGATAGACATGTCTTTAATACGGTAGCTGAAGCTGTCGACAAAGAAGGGGCCGATACAACGATCATCTTTGTGCCGCCAAGATTTGCAGCGGATGCAATCATGGAGTCGGCTGATGCTGGTGTTAAAGTTATAGTTGCTATCACAGAGGGCATCCCTGTGCAGGATATGGTTAAAGTGAAAGCCTTTTTGGCGGATAAAGATGTCCGTCTGATAGGTCCAAACTGCCCTGGCATCATCACTCCAGGCCAAGCAAAGCTGGGCATCATGCCTGGATTTATACATAGGCCAGGTACGATAGGTATCGTATCTCGATCTGGTACCTTAACATACGAGGCAGTGGATCAAGTAACTAAAACTGGGATGGGTCAATCTACCTGTATCGGTATAGGTGGTGATCCTATCGTAGGAACCACGACTAAAGAGGCTGTAGAGCTACTCATGAATGATCCTGATACGGAAGGTATCGTGATGATAGGTGAGATCGGCGGTGGTATGGAAGCTGAAGCAGCAAGATGGGTTAAGGAAAATAAAACGAAGCCAGTCGTAGGATTTATAGCTGGGCAGACAGCTCCTAAAGGTCGTACGATGGGGCATGCAGGAGCTATCATAGGTGGCAAAGACGATACTGCTGAGGCGAAGATGGAGATCTTAGCAGAGTGTGGTATCCATGTTGTCAAGTCTCCAGCTCAGATCGGACAAACTATGATCGAGGCTCTTGGTAAGTAAGAGTAGCTTCTCTGATACATTCATTTACGTAAGTGGTATTACTGATCGGTGAAGAAATATAAACTGATCATCTTCGATTGCGACGGGACACTTGTCGATAGTGAGCCTTTGACTAATAATGTGATCGCTGAGATGATCCGAGGTTATGGACTGCCGATGACCGCAGAGAAGTGTCTAGATCTTTTCGCAGGCAAGACCATAGGGCATATCACAACTTATATCCGAGAACAAGGAGGGGACATAGATGATCGTGATTTTGAGACTGAGTATCGAAAGAGGTGCGAGACTATCTTTAGAGAAGAGTTACGACCTATACCTGGTGTCAAGGACATGATACAAGGCCTGCACATAGATTACTGTGTAGCTTCTAATGGACCGAAGATCAAGATGGACATAACATTGCCATCAGCTGGCCTCGCAGAGTTTTTTGAAGGAAGGATCTACTCCGCGTATGATGTGCAGGCTTGGAAACCAAAACCAGATTTATTTCTACATGTCTGTGAGGATCGAGGAGCGCTTCCTTCAGAGACCTTAGTTATCGAAGATACTTGGTCTGGAGCTATGGCTGCTGTGAACGCCAACATAGATGTCTGGGTATACAATGCTCATGAGGATCATAGGACATATCTACATGCAGTGCCAAACTTTGGGAGTATGATTTCCCTGCACAGATCTTTAGAAAAGCACCTGAGATGAGTTATAACGATAGGATGTTACTCATCTGAACGAGATCTTCATCCATCGATTTTTTCTTCGTTATAGCGTCCTTAAAGGAGGTATAGGAGATGTCTTGACCCTTCAAACCAATCGCTACATTTTTCTTCCCTTCTAGAAGGGCCGTGACCGCTTTATAGCCCAGTCTGCTGGCGAGTAACCTATCAAATGCACTTGGCGACCCACCTCGCTGTAAATGTCCGATGATCGTGACCTTAGAGGAGATCCCATATTTTTCTTCGATATGCTTAGCGATCTGCATGGCATCGCCATTTTGATTACCCTCAGCCACAACCACCATGTTAAAAAGCTTCTTCCTTCTACTTGATAGTTGAAGCTGCCTTACAAACTTATCTAGATCAGTCTCTGTCTCCGGCAAAAATATAGACCCGGCTCCTGTACCTATACCAGTATGAAGTGCGATATAGCCGGCATGTCTACCCATGACTTCTATAAAGAAAAGCCGATTATGACTGTCGGCGGTATCTCTGATTTTATCTATCGCTTCTACAGCTGTATTGACCGCTGTGTCGAATCCTATGGTATAATCCGTACCATATATGTCATTATCAATCGTACCTGGAAGTCCTATAAAGGGGATATCATAAGTCTCTGTAAATATGTTGGCACCTGTATAAGTACCGTCTCCTCCGACCGCCACACAAGCATCAATATCATGGGCCATCAGCGTTTCATATGCCATCTCGCGACCTTCTTCTGTCCTAAACTCTTCACTTCTTGCAGTCTTGAGTCTCGTGCCTCCAGTATGTATGATATTAGCGACATCGCTTTTTTCCAATCTCTTGATTTTCCCATGGATCATCCCTTCATAGCCTTCATATATACCGTAGACATGTAGATCATGATAACCTCCAGTCCTCACTACTGCTCTAACTGCCGCATTCATACCCGGAGCATCTCCACCTGAAGTAAATACCGCTATTCTTTTGATACTGTCACTCATCTGCTATGAAATCTTATTAGCCCATTTAACGGGGTATGCTCGATCGAAGTTACATGTATATCATATCTTTTTAAGCTTGCAAGTAGATCTTCTTTAAAATGATAGGCGATAGAACCACTTATATAAACAGGGCATTGATACTTACCGGACAAAGGAGACAAAACCTCTTCTGCAAATTCGCTGAATACCTTTTCGCATATTTTGGACTTGAGGCCTTGAGAGCAGTGATCGAGATACGAGGCGTATGAGGCTATCTGAGTACGAGGGTTGTCACTTCCGTAAATATGGGGTATGATATCCTTGGCATCAACCTGTGCATAACTCTCGATGATTTTTGCATCGGATGGGCTGAGTATATTTCGAGCATAGCGAATGATCAGCTCTCGGCCTAACCGATATCCACTCCCTTCATCACCTAACAGATATCCACCACTTTTATATCCATCTACAATGTTGTCTCCATCGTAATATCCCGTGTTCGATCCAGTGCCGAGTATAACTGCTATACCTCTAGACTGCTGACATAGACCTCTGCCTACTGCTAATAGGTCGTCTTGTATTTCTATGTTCGCATTACTTCCAAGTGTGGATCCTATGACCTCCTTGATTTGATCATTGACTTCTTGATTAATACAACCAGCACCATAGTACTTGATAGCATCGATCTCTCTGTCTTGGTAGTGGTTAAGATTAGTTTGGAGGGCTTTCTTATAGTTCGGATCTGTGACGGGGTTCACCCCTTCACCTTTTATAGTAGATGAGATAGTATTCATATCTGAGATAATGACGGAGTCTGTCTTCGAAGAGCCAGCTTCGATGATTAGGGTGTTCATCTCTCGTCGTATTGATGGTCCTTGTATTCATCTATCTCACGTCTCTCTCTCTTAGTTGGACGACCTGCGCCTTTTTCTCGCATTTCTGATTTTGCCTTTCCTTTGAACCAGGACTTGTATTTGTTTAGCTCTTCTTCTGAAGTTATGTCTATATAACATGCCTGAGCCAAGGGAGCTGACACCCTTTTATCTATGAGGTCAACTACTTTAAACTCCATGTTAAACCCATTCTTTTTTACTAAGACTATCTCTTCTCGCGAGAGAAGATAGGATGGTTTTACGGTCTTGCCTTCTACTTTGACATCTCCACTTTTACATGCATCAGTGGACATACTTCTCGATTTAAAAATCCGCACACTCCAGATCCACTTATCGATACGTACTTTATCAAGAGGCAATGTCTAGGATTTGGATGGAAGGGTAGGGAGTGTTATCTCCAGTTTTTCCAGAGCTTCTAACACCTTAGTCGCTATGAAGTGATCCCGATACCAACGCTGATCTACTGGAGCGATGATCCATGGTGCAACGTTGCATCTTTTGATAGCATCTTCATAACAATCCCTGTATTTGTCCCAATGCTTGCGTTCTTCCCAGTCTCCATCATTGTGTTTCCAGTTTTTGCTTGGGTCATCAATCCTTTCCTGTAGCTTCTCACGTTGTCTTTCCTTAGAGATGTGCATGTAGAATTTTAGGATCGTACAGTTATTATCCTTCATCAGGAGAGTTTCCCAAGCGTTGATAGCATCGATCCTCATATCTACCTTATCCTCATCTATCCAGTTATGCACTCTTTGTATCAGAATATCTTCATAGTGCGATCTATTGAAGATAACGATCTGTCCTTTTGCTGGTGCTCGCTTATGGATTCTCCACAGGAAGTCATGTGCTAACTCTTCATCCGTAGGTTTCTTGAAGGCATGAGCTGTAACACCACCAGGGCTCGCATATTTAAATATCTTTCTTGTGGCGCCATCTTTACCGCTAGAATCCATACCCTGAAAAACTATGAGCACGGATTTCTTTCCTTCTGCATAGAGAAGGTGTTGTCTCTCAGCGATTTTTCTGGCGATAGCATCAGTCTCTTTTTTTACGTCCTTTTTGGTTAGGCCGTCTGGAGCTTTAGTGGGATAGTCTGATAATTTCATGAAGATGACTTAGAAGTATTGTTTGATCTATAAAAGTAATGAAGCTAAGAGACCTTAGCACGCTTAACAAGATATGACCTTAGTATCGGATGGAAGCCTGCTCTTATATCAGCAGCGACGTAGTCGATCTTATATTGGTTACATTTTGTGATAATCTCTTGCTGGCGAACACTTAGTTTTTGTTGGTAGGCATCCTTTAGGGCATTGGACTGAAGTCGTATTTCTTGACCAGTCTCCATATCCACAAATAGATGAGGTCGGTTTTCCCATGCAAAATCAAGCTCTAGTTCTTTATCCATCACATGAAATACAACCACTTCGTGCTTGTTATAATTCAGGTGCTGCAGAGCAGAGAACAATTCTTCTTGGTTCTCACTTGTATCAAAGAAATCAGAAAAGATGACTACTAGTGAGCGCTTATGTATGCGTTCTGCTATCTCATGTAAGATGTCTGCCGTCTTAGTGGGTCTCTGGAGGTCTTCGCTTTTCATCTGCGATTCGAGATGACTGATCAACAGTTTATAATGAGTTGTGCTTGATCGTGCAGTAGTATGCATGATGAGAGATTCATCATATATAGATAGGCCAAAGGCGTCCCTTTGCTTCTTGAGGAGATTCATGAGCGAGGCTGCTGCAAGCGAGCTAAACTCAAGTTTATTAGTTGTTAGATTGTTGATCTTGATGTCTTTGGGGAAGTACATCGAAGAAGAAGCATCCACGACGATATGACACCTCAGATTTGTTTCTTCCTCATACTTCTTGACAAAGAGCTTGTCGGTTCTCGCATATACTTTCCAATCAAGGTTTTTAGTGCCCTCACCTGGATTATATAATCTATGCTCTGCAAACTCTACCGAAAAGCCATGAAATGGACTTTTATGAAGTCCTATAATAAATCCTTCTACTACTTTCTTCGCAAGTAATTCGAGATTCTCGATCTTCTTCAGATCGTGTAGATCAAATACACTCATACATCCAATATTACATCATAGAACGTAGACATTCTAACGAATGATCTTTTATGCTCGATATAGTTAACATATAAAAGAAAAAGTCCTGCCGAGATACTCAGCAGGACTTTATTAATATCTTAATAGGTGCGTTTTATATTAAAGCTTCGAGCTTAGAAGCAAGTGTTTGCTTTGTAGCAGTTCCAACATGCTTATCTACAACCTCACCATTCTTCAAGAATAAGATCGTCGGTATGCTTCTTACACCATACTTCATAGATACCTCTGGATTGGTATCCACATTGACCTTACCAACTGTGGCTTTACCTTCAAAATCTTTAGACAACTCATCGATTACAGGCCCAACTAAGCGGCATGGTCCACACCACTCTGCCCAAAAATCTACTACTGCTACTCCTTCTTTATCTATTGCCTCAGCTTGAAAATTACTATCAGTGAATTCAAATGCCATTTTATGTCTTTTATTTATGTTACAAATTTACGATTATCGGTGCATGAATAAAGAAATATGCTAGTACCGAATTGATCTTACATGAGATATACAATTTTTTATACCAAAAAGTTCTGAACTAGACATCTCTTCGTGTTAACTAACTCTAAATTAATCCAAAATAGGACGATTCTGTGGCTTTTAGCAGCATCAATCACACTCATCCTGTTCTATCTATGTCCATATCAATCTGTTCTGATAGAACAATTTTATAGCCGTGGACTTTTCAGGGTTTACCGCATTATCTGGGATCATACATTAGGATATTCGCCGATTCCTTTGGTATACATCGTTCTGGTAGGCTCTATCCTCTATCTTTTTGGACGGCTATCTTTCTCGCGCACTGCAGTTCATCCGAGATCGGGGAGGTACCGATTTTTCCACCGTCTGATCCGATTTATCTGTTTTGCTATTGTCATCTTTTATTGGTGCTGGGGATTTAATTATAAGAGATCCTCTCTGAATCACTTACTAGGATTCAGCGCAGATCAACCTAATGAGGTCTGGCTGAGAGCTTCTTACTGCCAAGTATCTGAGAAGATGATAGACTTAAGATCTAGATTGGGCGATGTGGATGTAGGAGATATTTACGTAAGTGAAGAAAGACTCAGAGAAGACTTACAACGCACACTAACTGAGATCGACCTCCCAGTGTATGGTGATGTGAGAGCGAGGAAAATTAGACCTAAAGGAAGTCTTTTGCATCTGAGTACAGCTGGAGTTTATCTTCCATGGGCAGGAGAAGGCCATATAGATAAGGGGCTTCATCCTATAACTCATCCTTTTACGATGATACATGAGATGTCCCATGGGTATGGCTGGACCGGTGAGGATGAGTGTAACTTTCTGGCATTGATCACCGCTATCTCGAGTGATAACGACTGGGCAAAGTACAGTGGATACTTTGGCTACTGGAGATATCTGAGGTATCAGTTATATCAGCTTGATCAAGAGGCGTTTGATCAGCTATATCGCAGGGGTGATGACAGGATCATGAAGGATTATAGTGACATCCTGGCATATAGTCGGAACTATAGGGAGATCCTTCCAGAACTGCGAGATTTGTTTTATGATACATATCTCAAGTCTCATGGCATATCAAGTGGTCTGATCAACTATAATCAAATGATCAGGCTCACATATCGATGGGAGCAGCTACATGGGAGCTTATGGTAAGATAGAGTAGGTGAGTGCTAATCCGAGCGATGATCCTAAGTCCGGATGCGCTTCATAACCAACATGCACCTGCGTATTGGTCTGTATATCGACCGACGTGCCAAAAGCTATCGTAGATGGTGATGTGCTGACTGATATATAAAAGTCTAATATCTCGTGGGGCCGATATCTTATACCTGGACTAAATATGACCTGATCAGTAGAAGTATACCGGATAGAACTATATAATTCAGCTATATCTGAAAGTTCATATCCTATGCCAAACACCACAGACCCCGCTCTATCATCATCGCTTGACAAGAAGGACCTGATTTGCTCTACATGTGCCGATAAGTTCAGGGAAGAAGAAAGATGACCAAAGTAACCTAAAGTTACATCCCAGGTAGTACGCTGACCTAGCCCCTCTACATCTAGCCTATAGAGTTGAGGTTGTAAGGCAAGGTAGGAAGCACTACCCACTTGCCTACTAAAGCTGAGCGTCGCAAAGTTTTCTTTGAATCCACTGATGCCATGACTACCTACGCTTAATCCGAGGCCTATAGATTCATTGAAGTTAAAGGAAGCAGCTCCAGAGAAAGTAAAAATATCAGTACCATATCGATTTAGCCCGGATGTTGTAGCCTGCCACTTATATGAACCTACATGTATGGAAGCAGGGTTAGCATACAACCCATGTACTCCAGTCAGAATGGTAGGGTTGGAAGCGCTTGCTAATCCAAGGGTGTGCGTATCTGAGGTCACAATTTGACCTAATAGACTTCCACAAACAAACAAAAAAAGAAAGACAAGGGCCTTGCCTCGGGTACCATCCATATACATATTGCTGGTTGTACAAAGATAGCTATTGGATATCAGAGATAAGAGAGATAGAAAAAGCGAAAGCTCCGAAAAGATCGGAGCTTTGCTGAAGGTTTTAACAGTTGCAGTTTATAAAAAATTAATATTGCAACAGAAAGTTGTCGTTTTGTTCTATACTCTATCCTATGTCAAATAGCGTACCAAAGCATACCATCCATGAGATTTCATTTGTCGGCAGCTTTCCAACTCACAGTGTAGCACCAAAGATTGACTTACCTGAGTTCGCTTTTGTAGGCCGATCTAATGTTGGGAAATCTTCTTTAATCAACTTTCTTAGCGATAGAAAGAATATTGCGAAGACTTCTTCTACCCCAGGCAAGACGCAGATGATTAATCTATTTAACGTAGATGAAGCCTGGGTACTTGCAGATTTGCCTGGATACGGATATGCTCGAGTGAGCAAGAAGAAAAGGGCGAAATTTTCTGGGATGATCGAGACTTATCTTAAGAAACGAGAGAATCTGGCAACTGTATTTTTGCTGATCGACATCAGGCACGATCCTCAAGAAGCTGATATTTCTCAGATAGAGTGGCTTGCTGACAAGGAGATACCTTTTAGTATCATATTTACCAAGAGTGATAAGATCAAAGAAGACCAAATAAAACCTAAGACGGATATATATATGGCCCAACTCGATAAAATCCTTTACGATAGGCCCAACTTCTTTGTTACGTCTGCTACTGACAGAGATGGTGCACAAGAGGTGCTCTCCTATGTTCATTATGTCATAGAACAATGGAGTTTAGCAAGCAAATCTATGACATAGAGCTACTCTGAAGAACTAATCTATATTTGCGGTATCGACGAATGAGGATCGTATGCAATCAATCGACCATATTATACCTAATGTAAAAGATTGGCCGATAGCTGCCTTTCATAGAGATAGAGAACGCATCGTGCAGAAGCTGATCTCTACAACTATGGATGCTCTTCTCTCGGATCCAGAGCTACCACATTATCTCAATCAGACGGTCTATAATGAAAAGCTGAGGTGCAAGTCAAACCCCCTGAAGGTCGACCCTCCTAATGAATATGCATACTGGAAAAAGATAGAAACTGATCTCTCTAAAGCCTTAGAAGATGGTATGGATTCTTCTAAGATCCATGAAGAGGTTTTACAAAAGATCATCACTAGATATGCTGAAGAGATCTTAGGTGACTTCAAGCCAAAGACTTTTAAGTTTGTCAGGAAGTTGACCACCTGGATTTTCAAGTTGCTACTTAATCCATTCAAAAAGTCGGGTCAAGGTTTTTTCTGGGGAGACAAGTCAGATGTCTTGGACAGAATAAGAATAGAAGGACCTATAGAGGATATACGTGCTCTCTTTGACAAAGGGACAGTGGTGGTGCTTCCAACGCATTTTAGTAATCTCGACTCACTTTCCGTAGGATACGCTATAGATATGCTAGCAGGCTTGCCATTTTTCTCCTATGGTGCGGGCCTGAACTTGTACGACTACGAGCTTTTTGCATACTATATGAGTAGAATAGGAACATATAAGATCGATAGGAGAAAGCGTAATCCGATATATCGAAAGACGCTAGATCTCTTTTCTACAGTAGGTATCCAAGAAGGCTTAAACTCCATTTTTTATCCTGGAGGAACTAGATCGAGGACGGGAGCGATAGAACAAAAGCTCAAGTTTGGTTTGATGAATACCATCATCGATAGCCAGAATGAGTTTTATATCAAAGGTATCGACCGCAAGATTATTATCGTGCCACTTGTGACTAGTTATCACTTTGTCCTTGAAGCTGATGGCTTGGTAGATCAGTATCTCAAAAAGACTGGTAAGGAAAACTACTTCGATAAGATTACCAAGAAGAGTGTCTCGATGAAGCGTTTTCGATTTTTGAAAAGGCTATTTGGTCGAGGATCTGAGATGACGATGTCTTTTGGACAACCCATAGATATCTTTGGACATCAGATAGATAAGGAAGGTAGAAGTATCAAAGATGGACGCCCTATAGAGATCAGAGACTACTTTCGATCTGGTGATAACCTAACCAAAGATGTACAGCGGAACCGTGTGTATAGTCGGTACCTTGCAGATGCGGTAGTAGAGAGCTATATGCGCGAGAATGTTGTTTTGACTTCTCATGTGGCGGCATTCGTTGTATATCAGATGTTTGAAAAGCAGTACCCTAATCTCGACCTCTACGCACTGCTTGCCCTTCCAGAAGAGTATCTCGATCTTCCTATAGATCGAGTATGTGAGCAGATTGAAAAAGTAATGAAAAGACTGGAGGAACTTAGAACTATCGGACAAGTCAAACTCAGCTCTGAAGTTACGTCTCTCTCTCCAGGTGAATTACTATCTGATGCAGTCGAGCAAATTAATTCTTATCATTTTCATCAGCCCATCCGATTGAAAAATGGTAATGTCCAAAGCGAAAGCCTAAAGCTTTTGTACTTTTATCACAATCGACTTTATGGCTATAAGCTAGATAGGATCATAACTGTTGGCCATAAAAAGAATATTATACTGAGGAGAGCCCTCTACTAGTCCAGGATAGCATCTTGTAAACTGTTCGCTGTAGAGATGAGTATTGGCTTATCCTTGACTATCTTTAGCAACATGATCTCCTCTAAAAGTTGAGATCTATAAGATTAAGAGGACAGTGAGATATATCATATTTGATTTAGAAGCAACATGCTGGCGGGGACGTCCTCCTAAGGGTATCACAGAGGTTATAGAGATCGGAGCCGTGCTCGTGGACAGATATGGTGATGCGACTAGTACCTTCTCTCATTTTGTGCGACCTGTTGTCAATCCGCATCTAAGCGGATTTTGTAAACAGCTTACTTCGATCACACAAGAAAATGTCGATCATGCCAGAACCTTCGATAGAGTTGTGCAAGATTTTATAGAGTGGGGGGAGATGTATGATGAAGAATACATCTTGTTATCCTGGGGGGCGGATGATCAAAAGCTCTTGGCCAATGACTGTCGGTTACATAAAGTTGATCCTGACTTTACTGCTCAGTATGTAGACCTGAAAAGAGCATATCGAAACCTCAAGAAACTAAAACACGCCTCTGGTCTCAAAGCCACCGTTAAAAAAGAAGGGTTTGATTTTACAGGTCTCCACCACCGAGCTATCAGTGACGCAGAAAACCTAGCTAAAGTTTTTATCAAGCATCTCGAAGATTGGGATCTATATTATAAAGTGTAGACTAGTTACTTCCATGAAGTCCTTTTTTTTATCCATAAGTAAAGGCATCGACACTTTCGTAAATGCTGTAGGTCAAACAGTATCATGGTTGACAGCTATCCTCATGGTCCTCATCTGCGTGGATGTCATCCTCAGATATCTCTTTTCTAGTTCTGCTAATTGGATCGTAGAGTTAGAGTGGCATTTGGCTGCTGTTATTTTTTTGGTAGGAGCATCTTATGCTTTGCTCTACGATCGACACGTGAGAGTAGATGTCTTTTATGAGCGATTTGGAAAGTCTCAAAAAAACATGATGAATATCATCGGCATAGTGGTATTTCTTCTGCCATGGGCTATCGTACTGATCTACCATGGGTGGAATTATGCGGCCAGCGCTTATAGCTATAACCAAGGATCATCACAACCCAATGGCTTGCCAGCACGATATATCATCAAGTCGTTCATACCATTTGGTTTTTTTCTTCTTGCTCTAACTGGCCTTTCGGTAGTTATCAAATCTATCTATAATGAAGACCGAGCATGGAAGGAATAGCTCTACTCCTTTTTATACTGATCTTCATACTTATACTTTCAGGGGTACAGGTAGCTTTTGTATTAGGGGGTATCTCTATCATCTTCGGACTTCTTTTTGTACCAGACTTTCTGGCGATCATACCACTTCGGATTATGGGGACAATGCAAAACCAGGTTCTCCTTGCGGTCCCGTTGTTCATTTTTATGGGTTTGATGTTAGAAAAATCTGGATTGGCTGAGTCCATGTTGAGAGCCATGTCTACTCTGTTAGGCAATATCAAAGGAGGACTAGGGATCTCTGTCATTCTTGTCGGAGCTTTGTTAGCAGCTTCGACCGGTATAGTAGGGGCTACTGTCGTCACCATGGGCTTGATAAGTCTACCTACTATGCTTTCTAATGACTACAAGATAGAGTTAGCCACAGGCACCATAGTTTCTTCAGGTACCCTAGGACAGATTATACCACCTTCTGTTGTCTTAGTATTGCTAGGAAGTGTTCTTAATGTATCAGTAGGAGAGTTATTCAAAGCAGCATTACTTCCTGGTCTCATACTTATAGCATCGTATATCTTATATATATGGGTGATCAGCCGCCTACAACCTAACATAGCCCCACCGATCAAGGAAAGCCAGATGACTAATGCTACATCAGCTACTGTTATCAGGGCGTTTGTCCTCCCCTTTATACTCATCATAGCTGTCTTAGGATCTATCTTCGCTGGTATCGCTAGCCCTACAGAAGCAGCTGCAGTAGGTGCGATGGGAGCGACGATACTTACCTTAGTAGAGAGGAAGTTTTCTAAGAAAGTTTTGAAGGATGTCATGCAAGGCACTACTCACCTTACGAGCATGGTCTTTCTCATTCTTCTTGGTGCTACGACATTTGCATTAGTATTCAAAGCGCTCGAAGGAGATATCTATCTACAGTCTTTGATATCAGGTAGCGAACTCTCGGCGACTGCCTTTCTGATATTAGTCATGATTATCGTCTTCTTCCTTGGCTTTTTTATCGATTTTATAGAGATCATATTTATCGTTGTACCAGTGGTAGCTCCTATATTCTTAAGCTACGGCATAGATCTAGTATGGGTGGGCATCTTGCTTGCGCTGAATCTCCAGACTTCCTTCTTGACCCCTCCTTTTGGGTTTTCACTATTCTACTTAAAAGGGGTAGCGCCACCACAAGTGACTACGATGCATATCTATAGGGGAGTGATACCCTTCTTGATCATCCAGTTGATCTTACTTGGTCTAGTGATAGGTATACCAGACCTCATATATTTGATTTGATCAGTTACGCTCCTGTCGCTGGATATCATCTAGCGCTGGATCTTCTTCAGCTGGCGTATAGGGATTATCCTTTCTTCCAAATACTGATAACCTTACGTATCTCTTAGGGTTAAGTCTAAAGTCCTGAAGTAGTAATGCTAGATGTTCGCTTGTAGCTTTGAGATTGTGATAGATCTCTGGATCATTCATGAGTCGCCCCATAGTTCCTTGACCAGTATCAATCTTTTCTAGAAGACTATTAACACTAGTAAGTGAAGTACTTGTCTTGTCTACTGTCGCTTCTAGAGAGGCCAGTAGATCATTAGCCCCTTCTATGGTCTCGGTGGTCTTAGAAAGTGTTTCACCCAGATTAGCAGATGCCATATCTTCAGAAAGTGTAGAGAAGTTAGTGATGAGGTTTTCTAGATCCTCATGTGTCTTAGCGAAAGAGCCAGTAACGATAGCGATATTTGACATCGTCTCTGTGATATTGCTAGTGGACTGCCTTAGAAGGATGTTGAGTTGACCAGTGGCAGCAGCTAGATTTTCACTGAGATCATCAAGATTTCTTAGAGAGCTGGCTATGCTATTATCTGCTTCTGCACCTGCGATAGATAAGAGGACACTATCTACTAAAGGGCCAAGATTAGTTCTTAGTCCATCCATCACATCTTCTATCTCATCGCTTTTAACGAGCGTCGAGATGAGTCCTCTATATCCTCCTTCTAACCTTTCTCCGCCCACGAGGCAGTTTGTGCCATCGCAAAGTTCATCAAATGCAAGGATAATGCGCTTACTACCAATAACACCACTTGGTGACGCGATTAAGGCCTTCGTTGTATTAGGAAGTTTGAACTCTCCTTCTATATCAAAGGTGACGATCATGGACTGGACATCATCTGGGTTTACTCCGATAGATGAAACAGCACCTACTGGTAGCCCATTAATCTGTATAGGTGAAGCAACGGATATACCTTCAACATCTGGATATACCGCTTCAAATGTGTAGCCCTTACTCAGGATGTTTTTTCCTTTCATGTACTGGAAGCCCCAGATCATGATGGATAGAGTAATGAGGGTGATAATACCGATCTTGAATTCTCGTGACATAAATAAGTATTCAGAAGAGGACGCAAATGTAACCGATAATAGGCTGGCATTGTTGTCCAAATGCCTATATGCTAATAGCTGACAGACTTTTCTAAAGATGAAAAGGTTAAAATGTCGTTATATGTGGGCGAGAGAACCCGCGATAGTTATTATTTCAGACGTTTTAACGTCATCTTTCGGTTTCCATTTGCGAAAGCGATACTTGATAAACTTGTACGATTTTTGCATAAATAATACAGTAAAGCAGCCTAAAAAATAGGATGCTAATGGTTAAAAGTTGGGTATTTGAGTAAGATTTGGATCTGGATCCTTTGTATGGCTTCTGTGTGTGTACTCCGATCGCAGCAGGATACCCTTGTGCCTACTCCTACGATTTTACCGAGTTCAGATAGTATAACTATATCTACCCAAGAAGGACCAGGAACTAATAGCCAACTAGACTCCATACTTTCTAGTAATCAGCCGACTACACCTTCAAGCGCTGATTTTGAACTTGGGCGTCAAGCCCAACAGAACCCAGAAGGAGGAGTATCTTATGGGGCCCAGGACTCCAGCATCACTGATTTAGGTACTCAGAAAATACATCTCTACGGACAGGCTTATGTACGCTATGAGGATATGGAAGTCACCTCAGACTATATCATCTTGGATCTCACAACTAACGAGGTGGAAGCACGTGCTTTGCCACATCAGCAGCAAAAGCCACTTTTTAAAACCTCAGAACAAAGCGTCCAGGCAGACCATATCCGGTTTAACTTGGATAGCCAACAAGGTATAGTCCATGGCGCTCGTATACAGCAGGCTGAGTACTTCATCCATGGTGCGACCACAAAATTCGTTAAGGCTGAAAATGATAGCCTCCACATAGATGATGTCATCTACAATAAAAACGCGCTCCTAACTACGTGTTCGCATGATCACCCGCACTGGGGGATACGTACTACAAGACTCAAGGTGATACCAGACAAGCTAGCTGTGGTGGGTCCGTTTGATTTAGAGCTAGGGGGTATCCCAACTCCCCTGGCGTTACCATTTGCATTTGCACCATTGTTTAATATCGGACAGAGCACATCAGGATTGCTTTTCCCAGAACAAGATCCTCTCGTTGTAGATGGGGATCTAGGGATAGGAACCAGAGGTATAGGATACTATTTTGCTTTATCGGACAAATTAGATTTCAAACTAACCGCTGACCTCTATACACGTGGGACTTTTGTTCTTAATGCTGCTTCTAACTATAGAAAAAGATATAAGTACTCAGGCAACTTTGCCGTCCAATATTCTCGAGAGATACAAGATGTGGCCTTCGATTCTTCTCCCAATCTCGAAACGGCGTTTAGTCTCAGATTGAATCATCGTCAAGACTCTAAAGCTCATCCTTATCGGACCATAGGAGGGTCATTGAATTTTACAATCAACGATTTTGATCGCAGGAACTTTTCAGATGCTTCTTCTCAACTCAACAGTCAGATTAATTCTAACTTCTCTTATGCCTATAAGATTAGTAGCAAAACCAACTTTACAGCCAGTATCCAGCATAGTCAGAGTACGCAGACAAGGCAGATTAATTTCACCTTGCCAGAATTACAATTAAGGGTTTCGCGATTTTTTCCTTTCAAGAAGAAAGGTTCTAGTAGTTCAAATGAAAAATGGTACGAAAAAATTAATGCACAATATGCCGGAAGATTTCAGAATAGGGTGAGCACGACAGATACCCTCCTGTTTTCAAGTGAAACTTTAGACTTATTTAGATATGGCTTATCTCAGGATCTTGATCTGAATGCATCTTACAAGTTGTTAGAGTACTTTAATTTTAATACATCAGTCAAC
>CAYYBR010000056.1:0-19921 GCA_964470035.1 uncultured Saprospiraceae bacterium | reverse complement strand
CTATAACATATATATGTCAAAGCTAGACCCAGTGTTATAAATATGAGTTGACGCACTAAGGCGAACTCCGTATTACCAATATGATTTCGAAAAAATGCGCTGCCTGAGGCACTGTAGACTGCCAATAGGGAAAAAGCACCAAGCATAAAAGTGATCATCCAAATAGCGCGATCACCCCTAAGATGTTGTTTTATATCAAATACACCAACCATCAACGTTTTCTCAATAAATCCCAGACAGCACTGCAAAATTGCTCTCCACGATCTTCATAGTTTCTAAAAAGGTCAAAACTTGCGCATGCCGGAGATAGCAATACAACATCTCCTTTTTGCGCTAATCCATTAGCCCTAATTATCAGTCCTCTCAGGTCTTCAAATCTCTCCATCTCAACGGACAAATCTGACAGTGACGCTTTAATATTCTTCCAACCTCCTCCAAGACAAAGTATAGCTTTGACTTTTTCCTTGATCAAAGGCCTTAAAGGAGTATAATCATTGCCCTTATCGACTCCTCCTGCTATCCATATTACTGGACGAGTCAATGCGTCAAGGGCAAAATAAGTAGCATCTACATTGGTAGCCTTGCTATCGTTAATCCACAAGACTTGATTTAAATACCCTATCGTTTCTAATCTATGTCGATCATTTATAAAGGTAGATAGGGCATCGATCACCTCTTCATCAGAGATTTCTACAAGATTCCGTACAGCAGATACAGCTAGTGAAATATTCAGTTGATTATGAAAGCCCAGCAAATGCGGATTTTCGAATTTATGCACGAATGGAGGCAGATTATCTTCATCAATCACCACTGTAGTGGCATTAACTTCGGGTAATCTTTCTAAGATTTTTCGTTGCTTCGACAAATATACAAGTCTCTGTTTCGGGGTTTGATTCAGAGTAATTCTCAATTTGCTGTCCGCATACTTATCAAAGTCATAGTCATATCGATCCAGATGATCTGGAGTGATATTAGTTATGACCGCTATATCTGGTCGAAAACTTACTATGCCGTCTAATTGAAAACTACTTATCTCCAACACATAAATATCGTATTGATGATTAAGTAATAATCTAGCAAAGCTCGTTCCCAGGTTCCCCCCTTCTACGACATTCATCCTTTTACTTCTAAGAAGATGATAGATGAGGTGCGTAGTTGTGGTTTTACCATTGGAGCCAGTTATAGCCACAATCTTACCTTTCGAATATTGGAATCCATATTCGATCTCAGAAATTATAGAAAGACCAGCTTCTTTTAATCGCTTTATGATAGGGGTAGTATCGGCGATACCTGGACTTTTTATAATTAAATCAGATGCTACTAGTACGTCAAAAGAATGCCCGCCTTCTTCAAAGCGAACGTTGTTTTCAATTAGGTTTTGGCGAAACACAGGGTTCAACTGTCCATAATCACTTACAAAAGGATTATCACCAAACTTTTGAGCAAGCAAGGCTGCCCCTACTCCACTCTCTCCTCCACCGAGTATGCCTATTTGCACTATCTCACTTTCAGAGTTAATATAGTTGCGATAGCAAGTAAAATACCTACTATCCAAAATCTCGTTACGATCTTTGCTTCATGCACTCCCAGTTTTTGGAAATGATGATGTATCGGGGACATCCGAAATATTCTTCTTCCCTCACCATACTTACGTTTGGTGTATTTAAAATAACTCACTTGCATTACCACTGATAGATTTTCTATTACAAAAATCCCACAGAGTATAGGAATTAAAAACTCCTTCCTCAGCATAATCATCAGGGTAGCTATAACACCCCCTAAAGCTAAACTTCCCGTATCTCCCATAAACACTTTAGCAGGATATGAGTTATACCAAAGGAATCCCACACATGCACCCACCAAGCTCGCCGAAAAAATGACCAACTCTTGTGAGCCAGGCAAGAATAAAACATTGAGATAGTCCGAAAATCTAGAATTACTTGCGATGTAAGCGAACACCACCAAGGCACCAACTATAATCGCCGAAACACCAGATGCAAGTCCATCTAATCCATCCGTAAGGTTAGCAGCATTAGAAACTGCAGTAATCAAAAAGATAACAAACGGAATATAAAATACCCAATACCACTTATCTTTTTGATCTGAAAAAAAGACTAAGTCTCTGTAGTTGAAGTTATTGGATTTGACAAAAGGTACATTTGTCAGACCTGTTCTAACATATGCATAGTGATTAATGGAACCATCAGGAAGAACTTCTTTAAATGAATCCTGTATCGCATATTCTTTTTCAATCGCTCTATCATAATCCATCCTAACTGTCACTTCAGAATCCAAGAACATTACGCCACCAACTAGGCAACCTAAAACAACCTGACCCAGAATTTTGAACTTGCCATGAAGACCAGCTTTGTTCTTCTTGAAAACCTTGATCCAATCATCTATGGCTCCTATAAAGCCCATCCAAATGATAGATAGCAATAGTACCCTTATGTAAATACTATCTAGTTTAGAAAACAGCAATACAGGTATGACAACAGCCATGATGATAATCACGCCTCCCATAGTAGGAGTACCTGATTTTTCCGTTTGGCCCGCTAATCCCAAGTCTCTAACAGACTCTCCGATTTGCAAAGATTTCAAAGAACTTATGATCTTGTTACCCCAGATAACTGATATCAATAGGGCTAAGGAAATAGCCATACCAGCTCTAAAGCTCAAGAATTGGAAAAGTCCTGATCCAGGAAAATCTCCAAGTAACTCTTTTAAATACTCAAATAAATAATAGAGCATTGTGTCTTTTCATAGTAGTTCTATCAATAGGAGATTTAAAAAAGCAGTGGGTCCAAATCTTTATCCGGAACACCACTGCAACTGTTAAAACCAACCTGAGAATGATAATAGAACCTACTCTTATATATCGTTAGATAAAATATCTTTCACTATTTGCTGATCACTAAAGAAGTGTCGTTTGCCTTTTATTTCTTGATACTCTTCGTGTCCTTTTCCGGCTATCACGATCGTGTCTATATTTTCACATATAGTCATGGCCGTTTTGATAGCAGATCTCCGATCTACGATATCAAGTATCTTTCGTTTATCCTTTCCTTCCAACCCAGTTAGCATGTCCTTGATAATACTATCAGGGTCTTCGCTTCTCGGATTATCAGAAGTAAGAATCAAAACATCGCTGAACTTATAAGCTTCGCTCGCCATCTTAGGCCTCTTTGACCTATCTCTATCACCGCCACACCCAACAACCGTTATCAACCTTCCTCCATCTAGCGAATCTTTTAAAGATCCAAGCAGATTAGAAAGAGCATCAGGTGTATGAGCATAATCAACTATAACACGAGGTTCATAATGCACCACTTCCAATCTTCCCTTTGCTCCTCTTAGCCCACTCAATTTCTCAATCACTGTAAGGGTTTCATCTTCTAGGAGCTGATCAGCAACTGCAAAAACAGCCGCAAGATTCATTGCATTATAATCTCCCGATAACCGAGTCATAAATTGAAAGCCATTGACATCGAGCAACATACCTGATCTACCATCTCCTAGCAACTTGACTTTATAATCCGTAAGTCGCCTAGAGCTAAATCTCAGCACATTAGCTTTTGATCTTTCGACCATAATTTCTCCATGCTTATCATCGATATTAATTATCGCCTTCGCCGTATCTGATAACCCTGTAAAAAAGAGCTGTTTAGCAGCGATGTAAGCCTTGAAGGAACCGTGATAATCGAGATGGTCATGCGTGAGATTAGTAAAGACTCCAATGTCAAAATCTAATCCCGCGATACGTCTCTGATCAACAGCATGCGAACTTACTTCCATAAAAACGTGAGAACAGTCAGATTCCACCATCTCAGCCATGAGCTGGTGCAGACGTAACACATCAGGAGTAGTAAGCTCCGCTTTCCACTTCTCTTCGTTAACCAATATTTCAATAGTCGAAATCAATCCGACTTTATAACCTAGTTCTTTAAATAGGTTATATAATAGAGTTGCTATAGAAGTCTTACCGTTAGTGCCGGTTATCCCAATGCAACTTATATTCTTAGAAGGATAATCATAATAGTTATCAGCTATCGCACCTATCGCCTCTCTAGTATCTGCCACCTTTATATAGGTAACTTTACTACTTTGCAAAGCGGGCAACTCTGTACATAGAATCACTATCGCTCCTGCCTCGATGGCTTTGTCTATATACCGGTGACCATCTACCTCATACCCCTTCAAAGCAGCGAATAGAAATCCACTTTCTACTTTTCTAGAATCAAGAGCTAGCCCGCGGACTATGACATCCCTTTTTCCATTCAATTCGTATCCATCAACTCCTTTGAGTAGATTTCCTATATTCTTAGTCTCCACCTTAATTGAGATAGAGCTTAATTCTTTTGTCTTTGATGGTCTGACCAGGCTTTAGTGATTGATCTTTCACTTTTCCTACACCATCGATACTTACTTCTGTCATCCCAATGTTTTCAAGAACATAAAGCGCATCCCGCAAGCCCATTCCTTCTAGGTCTGGAATCACATTTCTAGTGATCTTGGCCTTGCCGTTAAGGACTTCTCCTTCTCGACCGCTTTGGCCTTTTATCCAAGTACCCGAAGGGGTATATCTAACTTTGAGATCTTCAAAAATCTCTTTGTAATCATCTCCATACCCGTAGACTTCTCCCGAGTAATCTCCTTTAAAATCATCAGTTGTCGGCATCACACTTGCCCGATCACTATGTATGACATAAGTCCAGTCCATAGTTCTTTTAAATATCGGCCCAGCTACCTGATTGCCATAGTATAAATCTCCTGTCAATCCGTACACAACTACAATCATCGAGTACTGTGGGTGCTTTGCCGGCCAGTAGCCCACAAAAGAAGCATTATATTCTACTTCGCCTTCACCCTCTTCTGCATATCCAACCTTTGTAGTCCCTGTCTTACCAGCAAACTTGTAATATTTGGATTTCAATTTCTTACCAGTCCCCCTCTCTACAACTCCTTCAAGCATGGACTGCAATTCTCTTATACTAGTAATACTAGCTATACTATCTCTCGCCACTTTTGGCTTGTAATATTTTTCAACTCTTCCATCACTTTCGATGGCTGTTACTAACTGGGCATCTACAAGTTTCCCATCATTAGCAATGGCATTATAAAATCTTAATACCTGCAGCGGAGTCATCGACATTTCATATCCATGGGCCATCCATGGTATAGTCGTACCTGACCACTCTTTTTTATTCTTTTTTGGGTGTTTTATAAAAGGAGAAGGCTCTCCATCCATCTCAACACCACTGGCTTCATGCAAGCCAAACTGACGCAGCTTCTCTGCAAATGCGGTCCACTCAAAAGTCTTTCCATATGCAGCATCGACCGCAGAAGCTACACCCACATTAGAAGATTTTTCTAGCGCCTCTCTTAATGTGGATCTTGATATACCGTGATATCCACTATCATACATCCACTGATCGTAAAAGCGTTTCTTGCCTTTTGAAAAGTCAACTATAGACTCGCTATTAGCATGATCATCGTCGAGTAAAGCGAGTATACTCGCAGCTTTCATTGTACTTCCAGGCTCCGAACTATGTGCCACGGCGTAGTTATGATATTCTCCATAAGTTCCCGAGTTATTCTTGCTGATATTCGACATAGCAACAATCCTCCCCGTTTCAACTTCCATCACAACCGCAGTCCCAGCAGGAGCATCATATTCTTGCAAGCCCTTCAACAACTCGTTGTGTACTATATCCTGTATTGGTACATTGATAGTTGTATGCAAGTCTTTGCCTTTTATAATCTCATAGTCAGTTGGATTTTCAACTGGTATGTATAAATCTCTAGAAACTCGTTTTTGCAAAACCACTCTTTCTTCTCCCCTTAAGAGCTGATTAAAACTGTGTTCTAATCCTACTCTATTCTCATTTCTATCCACTCCGATAGCACGACTTGCAAGCAATCTATATGGTTTTTCACGCTGATACTCTCTTATTTTTATCAGCCCCCCTCCAAATCTTCCTTTACTGAAGATGGGAAGAGATTCTAATTTCTTAGTATCATGATGATCTACCTTTTTTGCAATCGAAAGATATCTAGATCTCTTTTTTCGTCCCTCTACGATATATGCCTTCCAAGCTTCAGCAGATTTATGATTAAACATCTCAGCTAAACCATTAGCTAATCCATTAATCCCTGCGTCAAAACCTTTTTGACTTATCACCGTAGGATCCATCCGTATTTCAAAGAACTCAACCGATGTAGCCAGTAAACTCTGACCATCATCTGCATATATATTACCTCGTTGTTTTTTAAGCGGCCGCCACTCCAGGTATCGTGTCTCTTTCTTTGACCGCCACTCATCTCCCTCGACTACTGAGATTTTTACAACTCTGTAGACTATCATAAAGGCAAACAAGACAAAAGCCAACAAGACCAGATAAACCCTGAAGAGCAGTTCGTTCTTACGACTCAACTCAGCCATCTATATCTTTTCAATTTTCTT
Source organism: uncultured Saprospiraceae bacterium (assembly GCA_964470035.1). Lineage (GTDB taxonomy): Bacteria > Bacteroidota > Bacteroidia > Chitinophagales > Saprospiraceae > JAJRXG01. Next base: position 13,458 of record CAYYBR010000056.1, on the reverse strand, counting down.
CGGAATATGAATCTCTTGATCCATATCAACTCCCTTCACATCCTTCGCCACTTCGTACAGCGTACCTTCGTGCTGAACGTCTCTCTTAATTGAGATATACTCTCTTCTTAAATCTTCAATCTCCTGGTGCTTACTATTTATCTCCCTAATCTTCCTCTCCGTACTGTGCACCGTTGCTATATAACACAGGATCAATACCGACATCAGTCCGAAATACGGCACCCAGTCATAAAGTCTTGATATCCCGATACGTTTATTCATCATTATAGTTTCTCAACCACCCGCAGCTTTGCACTTGCTGCCCGACTGTTGATTTTTATTTCGTCATCTTTTGGCACTATAGGCTTCCGAGTTATGGGCAAGAGGCTTGAAACCACTCGACCATACATATCCGTCTCTTGCGCTCCAGCACCGAACTTCAGATGTCGCTTTACTAGCTTGTCTTCTAGCGAATGATACGTAATGACCACTAATCTTCCTCCTGGATGCAAAAGGCCAACGGCAGCATCCAAAAACCTCTCTAACACACCGAGTTCATCATTGACCTCCATCCTGAGGGCTTGAAAAACTTGCGCCGTGTATCGTTGCTTATCTCCTCGATAAGCATCATCAATCACCGCTAAAAGGTCATTTACCGAAAGAATCGGACTCCTCGATCGAGCCTTTACTAGCCTATCAGCAAACGTCTTCGAATTTCGAAGCTCGCCGTATCTAGAAAAGATAGAAACCAACTCTTCCTTGGAAGTATTAGCTATAACCTCTTGAGCTGTACGAGAAGCAGATTGATTCATCCGCATATCTAACAGACTGTCAAATCGATAAGAGAAACCCCGCTCTTCTTCATCAAAATGATGAGAAGAAACACCTAAATCAGCAAGAATACCATCAACTCCGTCGACCTCATAAAACCTCATGTAGTGCTCCAGATAACTGAAGTTACTTCGTATGAAAGTCATGCGATCATCATCGACAACATTTGCCTTTGCGGCTTCATCTTGATCAAAAGCATACAAATGCCCTTCGGCACTTAGCCTATCTAAAATCGGTTTGGAATGTCCACCCCCGCCGTATGTTACGTCTACATATGTTCCCGTGGACTTAATATTGAGCGCATCAATACTCTCGCCTAAAAGAACTGGGGTGTGATAAGAATGAGATTGTGAGTTCATTATACATTTGCGATGTCATCTCCAAATACGCTATCAGCAATACTTGAAAAATCATCTGGCTCATCCGAAGTCATCTGTTCATAGTGCTCCATGGACCAGATTTCAACCTGATCTTGATAAGCAAACAAAACAACTTCATTAGCGATATCCGCATAGTCAAGCAAGCTTTTGGGAAGCAAAACTCGATCAGCTTTATCCAAATGAACCTCCGTGGCCCCTCGATAAAAATATCGTATGACCTGACGGTGCTGTTTCTTGTAAATGTTCAACTGGTTTATCTCTTTCGTCTTTCTATCCCAAACTTCTTTGGGATACATCATAAGGTGTTTTTCAAATCCCCTATTCACTGTCAACAAATGCCCGTGACCCCCCATCTGCTTCAACAAAGCTGAGGGTAATCTTAAGCGGCCTTTCGAGTCCACTTTACATTTATACTCTCCGGTGAATTGGAACAAGCTTTAACAACTTATGCATCAAATGTAGAAGCTCTTTCCCACATTCTACCACTATCTACCACAAAAAGTAAAAACACATGATCTTTTTCCTTTATATGTATTGTTTTATAAACGACACGCTTACAGTTTATAAGTATTTACATTATGACTTACGGGAAGGAATTCTACAATGCTCTCAGGTTGGTGAGCATAAATCGTATTATAGGTGAAATTAATATATTTTAAACTGATTCACAACATGTTATGTGAAATAACTCCACCCCACAATTCTGGTGCCTTCCAAGAAAAATTTACGAAAGTGAGTAGATTGGTACGATAATAGTGATACATGTGTTGAATTTTCATTTGTTACAGATGAGATTTACAACTTGTATCACATATATAGCGGTAGTGCTGGCTAGTTACGGCGCTGCTTTAGGCCAAGAAGACCTCGATAATCGTAAATACAGTATCGATGAGCCCTCCAATATTTGGGTCTTAGATATGGTAGATAGTCTTCGAAATGTGACTGACCTCTGTTCTAACTGTGATTCTCCCCCTACTTTCAAAAGATATATAGACAAATACGGCGATGTGCTGTATAGGTTGCGATATGCATGTGACCCTCGAAACTCTGTCATCAGAATATTTGATGAAAGAGGAGCTCCCGTTACCCAGTGTTTAGTGATAGATGGAGTCAAAGACTGTAATGACTTCGAGGCATATAGCAACTTTACTTTTTCTCCAGATCTTCTCGACATATGGTCTTGTAAAAGAGGGTTCAATTGTGTAGCAAAAGACAGACTAGGGCTTTTCAGATCATATGATATCAATGCCTCTGGATCAGAGTGTCGAGATAAGGTCCGTGAACTTTCTATCAATTCTGAGTTTGTAAGATACTCATGGTATAGTAGCGAAGGCGTGATCTCAGATCAGAAGTCTGTGCCTATCGCATATTCTGGACAATACGACATACAAGTCACTGATCCAGATGGGTGCACTAACAAAAAAAGTGAGATGATTCATGTTTATCAGGAGAGAAGCATCCCAGTTGAAGGGGATAAGATCTTATGTGAAGACGAGATAACTCAACTAAGGAGTTCAGGGTATGCCTCATATAAATGGTCTAATGGAGACACTACAGATCATGTAGTCATCGAAGATCCGGGCTCTTATCTACTAGAGGTGACTAATGAATTAGGCTGTAAGGATTCTATCAACTTTGAAGTTGTCGGCGTACCTCATCGCGATGTGGACATCCGTGCAGGTGAAGAATCCTTCTTCGTAGACCAAGTGATACCTGTTTCGTTAGAACTGGATGGTCTCGACTTCGAAGACATCAAATCAATATCCTGGACCAGTACTGGTGAGCTGACATGTGATGACTGCCCTACTCCATTTGGCAAATTTGGTGGAGAAAGCGACATACAAGTACTCATAGAAGATAAGTATAGCTGCTTCTATGAAGATGATATCACAGTAGAGCCTGTAGGTGTATTCAAAGAAGTATATGGCGCTAACATCTTTACACCAAATGGCGATGGAGAAAATGACTTATTTATGATCAGAAGTCTTGCAGGTGCCGCGACAGTACACTTCTTAACTATCTACAATAGATGGGGTGTGCCTCTTCACCAAGTTGGACTACACGAGATCAATGATGAAAACTTTGGATGGGATGGGATGCAAGATGGTGCACCAGCACCTACTGGAGTATATGTTTATGTTGCTGAGGTCGAGTTTATAGATGGCAGCCGACAAAAGATAACAGGTGATATATTACTGGTTAACTAAGAGCGCGACGGGCTAGTTTGACGAGCGTAATACCCTGAAACATTTCGTGACACTAATTTTATAACCCCTATCACTGCTTCTTTGATGATTCCACCATTCATCTTAGAGACTCCTTGTTCTCTATCTTTGAAGATGATCGGTACTTCTGTGATCTGAAATCCCAACTTCCAGGATACATACTTCATCTCTATCTGAAAAGCATAGCCTGTAAATCCGATTCTATCCAGGTCTATGGCCTCCAACACTGCTCTTTTATAACATACAAAACCAGCAGTTGGGTCTTTTACAGGCATAAACGTTAGCATCTGTACATAGAGCGAACCTCCTCTAGAAATAATGATCCTGCTCACCGGCCAATTTTCTAGCCCCCCACCCTCGACATACCTAGAACCTACTGCCAGATCTGCACCATCTTTACAAGCCTGTCGTAATCTCAACAAATCTTTAGGGTTGTGGCTAAAGTCCGCGTCCATCTCAGAGATCAAGTCATATCTATTTTGCAAAGCATACTTAAAGCCAGCTATATAGGCTGTACCAAGTCCTAACTTACCCGCCCTGCGCAGGAGATGTACCCTATCTTTTTCTTGATCTGTTTTTATTTTCTCTACGATATCTCCAGTACCATCCGGAGAGTTATCATCAACTATCAGGACGTCCATGTCAGGCAATCCAAGGACTGCCTCGATTATCTGAGAGATGTTCTCACTCTCGTTGTATGTGGGTATGATGACGAGGTGCTTCAACTGACTGATATAGAATCACTACAATATTAGTTAAAATTACCATATGTATAATCATAAACGAGCCGGAGTCTTGTCCATTAACATATTACTTAATCTGGCTTTGTAGTAATCAGGCTATCTCTTGCTCAAAAACAACCTCGTATATCTTCTCGACTATATCATCCGTCTGTGGTTTGGCGAAGTAGTCCCCTTCATTTCCGTAAGGGGTACGATGATCTTGAGCGGTAAGTGTCGCAGGAGGCCCATCCAGATAGTTAAATCCGCCTTGAACTTCGAGGACTTGCTGCATCATATATGCCGTAGCACCCCCAGGAACATCCTCATCTAAGAAGAGGATCTTATTAGTCTTACGAAGTGATGATACTATGATTTTCTCCATATCAAACGGCAGGAGAGTTTGCACATCTATAAGTTCAACCGAGATACCGAAGTCCGCACAGATCTTAGCGGCTGACATCGCATATCTTACACAGCTACCATAGGTCACTAGCGTGATGTGATCGCCTTCCATAAGGACCTCAGGGATGCCTAACGGGACCGTATAATCGCCGATGTTATCAGGTAATCTTTCTTTTAGTCGATATCCATTCAAACACTCTATCACGATACCAGGATCTTTGCCTTGAAGAAGGGTATTATACATACCTGCCGCCTGCACCATATTGCGCGGCACAGCGATATGTATGCCTCGTAGCGAGTTGATCATCATCCCAAGTGGCGAACCAGTGTGCCAGATACCTTCTAACCTATGTCCTCGTGTTCTAATGATCAGTGGAACCTGTTGTTGTCCGATACTCCTATATCTCAGTGTGGCTATATCATCTGTGAGGATAGGTAAAGCATATACGAGATAGTCCAGATATTGTATTTCTGCTATGGCCTTTAATCCCCTCATGGCGACACCCACACCTTGACCTATGATCGTCCATTCTCGGATGCCAGTATCAAAAACACGCTCTTCTCCGTATTTTTCTTGAAGACCAGCCATACCTTGATTCACATCTCCTATCTTCCCGACATCCTCCCCAAAAGCCAATAAATCTTTGTGCCTGTCGAATACCTTGTCAAAAAAGGCATTGATAATTTTATACCCAGGAAGCATGACTTCTTCCTCCTCATAAGAAGGATGGACAACTGGTACATTCAGCGGGGAGTGCTCTTTATCAGCATATTCAAAAGTGCCAAAGTCTTTCTTTAGTCTTAAGGAGTGCTTTCTGATAAACTCACTGATCTCAGATGGGATTTCAGCCTCTTGGGCATGAAGTTTAAATATCGCCCTACGAGCTGACTGTAGCATTTCCTCACCTGAAGGAAGTACTAGTTCTCTTAGTTCCGATAGATCATTCTGGAGTATAGGTTGATAAGATTCTGATACACTTTCGTAAATATCCATTAGCTCATTTCGAGCCTCTTCATTTCTTGACTGAAAGGCTTGCCATGCTTCTTTTCTCTTGTTTGTAATAAACACTCGAGCATCCTTTTCCATCTTTTCGGCTTGCTCCTCAGTGAGCAATTCATTGCGGATAAGCCAAAGTTTCATTTGCCTATTACAATCAAAGTCGCTTTCCCACTTCAGTCTGTCCTTTGATTTATAGCGCTCGTGAGATCCCGATGTACTATGCCCAAGTTGTTGGGTCAAGTCTTGCACATGCACAACCGCTGGACGATGTTTCTTTCTTGCTCGCTTTACCGCTTTTTCAAAGGTAATACAGAGGTCTTGGTAGTCATATCCTTTGACGGTATAAAGATCTATGCCTTCTCCATTCTCATCTCTCAAAAATCCCTCAAGTGCCCTCGATATACTTCCTTTAACCGTTTGTTTTTCTATAGGCACCGAGATACCATAACCATCATCATATACAGCTACAACCAGAGGTACTTTCTCCACAGCAGCAGCATTCAGAGCTTCCCAGAATACTCCTTCACTGGTACTTGCATCTCCGATCGTGCAAAAACAGACTTCATTTCCTTTATCAGAAAACTGACTGTGAGATTTATCTAGATCGAGTTCTCTATATTTCTTAGAAGCAAAGGCCAATCCAAATCCTCTGGCCATCTGGCCAGCTGTGGAGCTGATACCAGCACTTGTATTATACTGCGCTAGGTGGTCGGTCCAATTGCCCTCTTTATCTATGAATGGTGTAGCAAAGTGGCCTGTCATCTGTCGCCCCCCAGAAAAAGGATCATTTTGTGGATCACTATAGAGTTGAGCTAGAAATTGGCCCGGAGTAGCAATCCCCAAGGCCATCATCAAAGTTTGATCGCGATAGTACCCTGCGCGATGATCACCCTTCTTATAACTTTTGGCTAAGGCGATCTGAACCAACTCCTTGCCATCTCCAAATATGCCAAACTTAGCCTTACCGGTTAATACTTCTCTTCTACCCTGGATACTCACTTCTCTGCTGATGAGAGCCAGCCAATAATCCGATATAACCTCATTTACAAATTGCTGCTTCTTACTCTTTCCACTTGACAATAAATTGTCCAAATTTGGACTATAGAGGGATGGCGGTAGTGTCATAAGCTTGCAATGTTAGGTGTGCAAAAATATACGGATAGTTAGTATTTAACCAAGCATATATCAATACGGAAGTAAAAAGAATTGGATTAACACAATAGTAACAAAGGTAAAAGAGAATAGATCTTTACAATCCTTGTCAGAAAGGTTATCTTTGTATCAATAAATTACACATAATGAAATTTCTTCAGTTGTTATTAATCGCATGTCTTGCTTTGACTTTTTCGAGTGAAGCGATGGCTCAGGCGAGCACTTCTCCTACAGAACAAGGCTTACCTGCTGATGGACCTGCGATGTCGTTTGATAATCTTATTGTAGACTATGGAGAAATAGTCCAGCATTCGGATCCTCTCAGGGTAGCTAAGTTTACTAACACTGGGACAGAGCCACTCATCATCAAAAATGCAAGAGGTAGTTGTGGATGTACAGTTCCAACATATCCTAAAGAACCTATTATGCCAGGTGAGACGGCTGAGATGGAAATCAGATATGATACAAAACGTCTAGGGCGTATAAATAAGACAGTTACGATTACAACCAATCAAACTGGTGATCCAATCGTACTGAAAGTAAAAGGAAACATCTCTAAGGCTGCCAAGGAAGAAAGTATTCCTAAGCCAAAGTCTGGTTTATTTAAGCCAGGTAATTAATAAGAGGTAATAAAACAACTTTTTATAGCCGAAAAGCATTCTTTGTTTTTCGGCTTTTTTATTGATAGATCATGATCATTATATTATCTCCTGCGAAGACTTTAGACATGACTCCCATTGAAGGAGTCGTGACCACTCAACCTGCCTTAAAGTCTCAGGCTAATCAACTTGCAAAAGTGCTCAAGGAAAAAGATGTGAGTGACCTCAAATCCCTCATGTCGATAAGTGATAAGCTTGCAGTTGAAAATGTCCATAGATTCCAGTCCTTCAAACAACGGACCAATCCTACTCATGGGAAACCTGCACTCTTTACTTTTAATGGCGATGTATATAGAGGATTAGGTGCAGAAGACTATGGAAAGAGGGATGTCACCTATGCTCAAGAACATCTGAGGATTCTCTCCGGCCTATACGGAGTACTCCGTCCCCTAGATGCCATGCAGCCATATAGGCTGGAGATGGGTACAAAGCTAAAAACCGACAAAGGCAACAACCTTTATGAATTCTGGGGAAATAAGGTAACTAAAGAGATCAACAAAGCTTTTAAACCTCGTCATCCAAGAGTGCTGATTAATTTAGCAAGTGAAGAATACTCGAAGGTCATAAAGAGAGATAAACTCGATGCAGACGAACTCATCCTCAACTTTAAAGAATGGAAAGATGACAAACTCCGATTTGTTTCTTTCACTGCCAAAGTAGCCAGAGGTCTGATGGCTAGATATATCATAAAAAACCGAATCCGAAATCTAGAAGATATAAAGGGTTTTGACCTCGATGGCTATGGTTTTTCTGCTGAGCACTCTGACGACAAAACATGGATTTTTGTCAGGTAGCGTAACCTACTTATCCATCTTGTATATCATCTTCATCTAAGAACTAGGGCATTCATCTAAGATATAGGGCCATACTTCTATAAGATCATAGCTACAGTGATATGCGCATTACATTTAGGACGTGAATGAGGAAGAATTATATCATTATGCTCGCAAAAGAGTAAAGAGAAGGAGAAAGTTCTATTCTCACCTCATTGCCTGGGTGGTAATGAGTGTATTTTTTATCCTTCTAAATCTAGCCACCTCAGATTACTTTTGGGCGATATTTCCTATACTCGGTTGGGGTATAGGCGTAGCATTTCATGGTATCCAGATATTTACCAACGAGTGGGAAGACTCTGAGATAGATCGTGAGTATGAACGACTCAAAAAACGAAAATCCATGATGTATGGTGGAGATGATGAGAATCCCGATGATCCCGACGATAGGGACTTTGTATAATCTTTTCTTTTAATCGAGATGGTATTAGCATCTTTGCACATGACAGTCTTGATACTAAATCATGTCATCTCTAAAGACAAAGTCTAAAAAAGAACTTCCTCTTAAAGATCGGCTTCATGAGATCATTTTTGAAGCGGAGACATTTGAGGGCCGCACTTTTGACATAGTGCTGCTTATAGCTATAGTTGTGAGTATCATAACGGTATTCATAGAAAGCCTTCCTAATCTTACTTCTGAGTCGAAACATTGGCTTCACATCATAGAGTGGGTTTTTACAATATTCTTCTCGCTAGAGTACACGCTGAGGCTATACACGGTACACAAACCTATAAAGTATGCTACCAGTTTTTATGGAGTGATCGATCTACTATCGATACTACCAACGTATCTCAGTTTGCTATTCGGAGGTACCCAGTCGTTGCTTGTTATCCGTGCCCTTAGGTTGATGCGATTGTTTAGGATATTCAAGATGGTACCTTATCTGGCGCAGGGCAACATGATAGCTGCATCACTCAAGAGATCTATACCCAAAATCCTAGTATTCATCGCTTTTGTTATGGTGGCCGTCTGCATCGTTGGTGCAGTGATGTATATCGTCGAAGGAGGTTATGAAGGCACTGGTTTTGACAGTATACCTCGCAGTATATATTGGGCTATCGTAACGGTTACTACGGTTGGTTATGGCGATATAGCTCCGCAGACAGCCTTAGGTCAGTTTTTATCAGCTATCCTCATGTTAACCGGTTATGCCATCATCGCTGTACCTACAGGTATCGTTAGTGCGGATATCGTCCAGGCGGCTTCTCATCCAGAGGAAGATTACAATACACAAGCATGTCGATATTGTAGTCTACAAGGACATGATGCCGATGCGATCAGATGTAAGTATTGTGGAGAGTATCTGCACCTCGAAGATGAGCCAAAACCAGAATCGAACGAAAACGAAGAATAGGTTACCACCTAATCAAAACACTTCCCCAGGTAAATCCACTACCAAAGGCCGCTAGACAAACAAGATCACCGGATTTTACCTTACCAGCATCTCTAGCTTCGGCCAAAGCTATTGGTATAGAAGCAGCGGTAGTATTACCATACTTCTGGATATTATTAAAGACCTTATCGTCACTTAACCCCAGTATGCGCTGCACAAACTGTGAGATCCTTAGGTTCGCCTGATGAGGTATCAACATGTCGATATCCTCAGGCTTATAATTGGCTTTAGCTAAGGCCTCATGTATGACTTCGGGAAACTTTGTGACAGCTATTTTGAAGACCATCGGGCCATTCATATTGGGATAGATCAGGTGGTCATCTAACATCTTTTGGGTGATATAAATCCCACCTGGTTTATCGTCCTCAGGAAACCCAAACTTTTCCTTGTCAAGATGATAACCCCCATGACTTCCCGGTGTAATCATAGCTAGTTGCTCAGCATGGAGACCATTAGAATGAAGGTGGGTTGTTAATATTCCTTTTTCTGGATCATCTGTTGGTTGGATTACCACAGCACCTGCACCATCCCCAAAGATGACAGTGACATTTCTGCCCCTCGTATCAAAGTCAAGACCCATACTGTGCATTTCTGCTCCGACAACTAGGACATTTTTATATGTTCCAGTCTTAACGAACTGATCGGCTACACTTATAGCATATACAAATCCAGAGCACTGATTACGTATATCTAATGCCCCAACTTCTTGGTCGGTGATACCTAATTCTCGCTGCAAAAGAACTCCACATCCAGGAAAGAAATAATCTGGACTAAGTGTCGCAAAAATGATAAAATCTATATCTTCTTTGCTGATACCTGCATCTGATATGGCCTTTTCAGCAGCTCTAGCGCCTAGCGTCGTGGCAGTCTCTTTATGCTTTGTAGCATACCGCCGTTCTTTGATACCTGTTCTTTCTTGTATCCACTCATCGCTAGTATCCATATACTTGGTCAGGTCATCATTACTAACCACGTTTTCTGGGACATAATATCCCAAACCCGCTATGATACTATTTTTCATTTCTCAGTCTTATGATGGCGAAAGATAGTATATATCACATTAGCTCATAGAAGATGTGGATTTCAGACATCCTCTAAACTTCTGACCATAAGAGATGTTAAACTTTGCTAAAACTCTATGCTATTTGAGCGGGCCGGTCGTTATCCAGTTAATGCATCAAATAACAGAAAATTGAAAAACACTACTGAATATATATTAATGGCATATTGTATTCGCATTTTTCTCATTTACGCATTCCTGACTACGTCATTCAGTCTTGCCGGACAGGGTGTAACTAAAGTGTCTGGTAAAGTATATGAAGCTGAGACAGGTGAACCACTTGCCTTTGTTAATATCATATTTAAGGGCACGAACGTCGGTACATCCACAGATCTAGATGGGTACTATGAGATCGAATCAAGGTTTGTGTCTGATAGTCTTTGTGCTAACTTTCTTGGTTTTGAAGAGCAATGTTTCGCTATACCCAAAGAGACAAAAAATCGTAACGTAGACTTCAGATTAGGGCAAAAAGAACTAAGGCTCAACAATGTTACTGTTGTTGCTAAAAGAGGCCGCTATAGAAAGAAAAACAACCCCGCTGTCGATCTTATGCGCAAGGTGATTGCCAACAAAAAAGATAACCGCCTAGAAAGTGCAGATTATTACACCTTTGAACAGCATGAGAAGATTCAGATAGATGTCAATAATATCACCGAAGATTTTAAGGATCGAAAGGTCTTTAAGAACTTCGATTTGTTGTGGAACTATCTTGACACATCCGAAATGAATGGAAAGGTTTTTCTTCCAATTTTTCTGCGAGAAGTTCTGAGTGATGTGCACTTCCGTAAATCACCAAAAACAAAGAAGGAGTATCAAAAGGCCATAAAGCTGACGAGATTTGATGAACAACTAGACGACAAAAGCATCAATGACGTTATCGAATTCTTGTACAAAGACATCGATATTTATGATAATAACATACCTATTCTAGATAATAATTTCATCAGCCCAATAAGTCCATTGGCCATCAACTTTTATAGGTTCTACATCTTAGACACCACTGATGTGAATGGCATCAATAGTATACGTCTAGGTTTTATACCGAAGAACAAACAGAACTTTGGTTTTACCGGTGATCTTTATGTTTCTAATGATGACAGACACGCTGTAACAAGGGCGGATTTTGGAATTATAGGAGACATCAATCTCAACTTCATCAATGATCTCATGGTCTCACAGGACTTCGAACCTCTCGAAGAAAATGAAGATCAGTACGTCCTGACCAAGGATAAAATCGTCATAGACTATAGTTTGTCCAAAAACGGGGTCGGACTTTTTGGCACCAGGACTCTAGGATATAAGGATTTTGTTTTTGAACGTCCTGATGACTCAGTCTTCAGTCCTATAGACCAAGTCATAAAACGAGAAGATGCCTTTGAGAAAGGAGAAGAGTTCTGGGATGACCGAAGGATCATAGATCTCAATCAAAATCAGACTGATTTATATGAGATGATAGACACCCTGATTACTATACCTGCATATAAACGACTTGTCACTGGGATCAGAATATTAACCAGTGGATATATCCCGTTCAAAAAATTTGACATAGGACCGGTGCCAACATTCTACAGCTTCAACCAAGTTGAAGGATCAAGAGTCAGAGTCGGAGGGGAAACTAATCTTTCCTTCAGTAAAAATCTTCTTTTAGAAGGATATGGGGCTTATGGGTTTCGAGATGATCGTTTTAAGTATCGAGGAGCTCTAACATATAGCTTTAACAAGGACTGGAAGCGTAATCCGCGTCACTTTCTAAGAGCAGTATATCAAACTGATGTAAGCTTCCCCGGACAAGAACTCACTTTTGCTCAGCAAGATAATGTGCTTCTTTCCTTTAGACGTGGACCAACTAACTTCTTGTTCCTTGATCGAGAAGCTTCACTTCAGTATACTCGAGAGACTCCGGGATTTGCATATGACATTATATTCACGGATAGAAAAAGAAGACCTTATGGAGATTTGGTTTTGAACTTCATAGATGAGCAAGGGGAGCCTGGTTCTCTTTCAGAGATTAATACCACGTCACTTGGATTTGCTATTGAGATAGCACCCAATAAGCAGTTTATACAGGGCAGGCAGTTTAGAAGACCCATCATCAATAAATTTCCTGTCTGGACGATCAGGTATGAAGGTGCGATAAATGGTTTCTTAGGCAGTGAATATGGGTATCACAAGCTTGAGTTAGGCGTTTTTAAGCGTTTTAATCTTAGCATACTGGGTCACACCAACATTGGCATAGAAGCCTCTAAGATCTGGGGTGACTTGCCTTATACAGAGCTGTTTATACCTCCTGCAAACCAATCATTTGCATACCAAAGAGAGACTTTTAACTTGATGAACTTTCTTGAGTTCGTAAGTGATCAGCAGATATTTATCCGAGCTGAACATTACTTCAAAGGGTTCTTTTTAAATCGGATACCGCTTCTCAAGAAACTAAAGCTAAGAGAAGTGGCGACCTTTAAGATGGTCTATGGTTCTCTTCGAGATTCTAACAACCCCTTGATTACCGAAGGCATACCTCTATTCAATGAAAATGAAGATGGCGAGCGCATATCTTATCTTTTCGAGAATGGACCATATATAGAGGGCAGTGTAGGCCTTACTAACATATTCAGAGTGCTTAGAATAGATCTTGTCAAGAGGTTTAATTATCTAGATAATCCTAATGTCCCATCGCTATTTGGTACTGAAGGTTTAGGTTTAAGAGCTAGATTTAAAGTCGAATTCTAGATCTGGTATCAGAATCTAGACTAACTTTATATTTATTGTTAGAATCTTTAGGATAGTGGAACACGAGCTATATAAAAAATTATACATAGATCCT
>CAYYBR010000055.1:0-20416 GCA_964470035.1 uncultured Saprospiraceae bacterium | reverse complement strand
TCAGGGGAGGCACTGACTTATATAGTCCCGATATGAACTTAGAAGTAGAATTACCACCAGCAGGAGACTCACTACCATTTTCCCAGACTGTGACCTTGTCGATCTTGATATTCTTGATGGCTTCTACCTGCGTAGCAACCAACTCTGGGAGCTTATCAGCTATCAACATCAAGACAGCTTCTCTCGGGTTACCATTAGTAGCTTTCACGATCTGGTCAAAACCTTCCGCTTGCTTCTTTAATATCTCAAACAAACCATCAGCCTCTGCTTTCTTCATAGCGAAGAGTGCTTCTGCATCTCCTCTTGCGAGTCTTCTGATCTTCTCTGCTTCTGCTTCTGCCTCGAGTTCGATCTTCTTCTTGTAGATCTCTGCCTGTACGACGATATCCGCTTCTCTGGTAGCTCTTTCCTTATCGGCACGAGCTCTTTCTGCATCTGCCTCTGCTTTGAAGGACTCTTCTAAGGCATTCGCTTTTTGGATCTTCTCAGTTGCTACGGCATTTTTCTCAGCCTCCGCTTCACGCATCCTTCTAAGTGCATCTGATTCTGCGATCTTGATTTTCGCTGTATTCTCTCCTTCTACGGCCTGCGCTTGAGCGGCTGCTTCACCCACAGCGGCGGTTGCTTCTGCCTCAGATACTTTGATACGCTGATCCTGCATGGCCTCAGCAGAGCCTATAGATCCATCTCTATCTTTTTCTGCCACGCTTTTCTTGGCATCATTAATCGCCTTTGCCGCAGCTTCTTTACCAAGTGCTTCTATATATCCTGATTCATCCTGGATATCAGTGACGTTCACGTTGATTAAAGAAAGACCTATTTTTCTAAGCTCTGAGCCTACATTACTGGCAACATTACTTAAGAACTTGTCTCTGTCAGAGTTGATCTCCTCGATATCCATCGTAGCAACAACCAGACGTAGCTGACCAAAGATGATATCCTTGGCTATCTCTCTGATCTCATCAGTACTCTTACCAAGTAATCTCTCAGCAGCATTGATCATGGTACCAGGTTCGTTAGATACTGCTACCGTAAATCTAGAAGGTACGTTGACACGGATGTTTTGCTTACTCAGAGCACCTCTGAGATCTACGTCTATCGAGATAGGTGCTAGGTCGAGATATTCATATGACTGAATGATAGGCCATACAAAAGCAGCACCTCCAGCCACACACTTAGCAGATCCTTGTCCGGTCTTACCGTAGATCACAAGTATTTTATCAGATGGACATCGCTTATAGCGAGTGACTATCATCATCACCGCCACCAGTACAATGAAGACGATAATCGCAAGTCCTAATATTCCTAATCCATTCATAGCAAGTAGTATTTATAGTTTAATAGATAGCTGATACCAGCATTATATTTTCGTTTAGCACGTCTTTTATTTTGATCCGAGAGCCTGTAGGGATGGCTTCTCCATCAGAGATCGCTTCGAACTCCATGAGCTTGTCACTGATCTCGACATGGATCATACCTTTCCCATTTTTCGCCGTAGGAATCTTCAAGTATACCTCTCCTTCTTTGTTGATAGCATCATAGACATCAACAGTACCAGACTCCTGTAGTTTCATCAGTTGTGATAATGTATAAGCTAAGGCTACCATGGCTAAGAAGCCTGCCAAGAAAGCGACCATAAGAGATTTACCTGAAGAGAAACCTTGCGCTAAAGCAGTAACTCCTCCCCATCCGAAGAAGGTAGCAAAGGCTACTAAAGTTTTAAAGCTAATGATGCCGAAGCCATCACCGCTATCCACCTCTGCTTCAAGCTCTGCATCTAAACCAATAATAGTTAGGACTAACTGAAAAACAAAGATGAGGGATGCTATGAGAGCGATGCCCCAGTATAACTGTTCAGTACCGCTTAGGGCTGTCCACCATCCGTTTATAGAAAGGAGTAACATAGCTTGTAGATTTAGTTAGTAGTATATCTTACAACTGAAGATATTTGAACTAAAACATATAACAGCATCCTTCTCGACTAAAAAACCAAGATCATCGACAAATAATAAGACCTCTATCAATGAAAAAAGCCCTGTAGTGTGTACTACAGGGCTCGACTCAAATAAAAAGCTATCTCGCCTAATTCACTTTTATCATCTTATGACGTGCGATGTGTCCACCGATCTCAACTTCGTAGAAGTACAAGCCTATCTGGCCTATATCTTCCTGGCTAACTCTAAAGATAGTAGAGCCCTTTTCGACCCATCGGGACTCTTGGTGAATAACCCTTTGTTGTAAATCAAATACTCTAAAGGTTACTTCTCCTTCTATCGGAAGATCCGCTCTGATCTCAGTGTTCTCAGACCATGGATTAGGTGTATTTTGCTGCAGAGTTATCTCTCCTAACTCTACGATACTTTCTTGTGGTGTAAGTAAGAGATCACTTGATCGCTTATCATTATATACTTGTGCTCTCATGAATCCTTGATCCAATGAAAGATGCATATCTCTCGATGTCTCAAAAATCAGCGTAAAGAGAATATCTCCTTCACTTATCTCATCTTGGACCTCAGATGCATAGGCGATCGGTAAAAGGCCATTTTCTGAAAGTGCATCATTATAATGAGTATCAGAAAGTCTTAAAACTCCCGGCACTACACTTACTAATTGATGAACCTTGTCCCAAGATAGAGCCCCTTGAAATCCTTCTATAACCTGATCCTCAGTTGCCAGCACTTCCAAAGCTGCAAGGCCGTTACCTAATGGATTCACATTAAATGTCCATTCATCCTGACTAGATGATCGAGATCCTGATATACCTGTAGAGTGTGCAACTGCATCTCCAGATACGTCTCCAGTCTTGATACCTATAAACTGGATATCTAAATCAGACTGCAGATTTTGGATGAAGTAGCTTTCTTCCAAAGGAATACCAAATCTGGCCCCTTGCTCTATATCTTGATCCGCATGGACAAATGTCCAACTATCATTTGATGGGAAGCGATCTGTGATCCCTAGGATCAACTTTCTAAGATCTACTAAGTCCAGAGATGTAATCCGTAAATCTTTATTTACATCAGCCGCTATCATGAGATAGGGATCCTCTATACGTTGTAATCCAAGTACATGCCTTTGTACTAATATCAGATCCAGAGTAGTAACACCATTAAGGTGATCGTCATCTTTTTCTGCATCTACATGGTAGGACTGACCTACTTCCATATTTGCGAAAGCGTACTGTCCTTCTAGATTAGTAGCTGTTCTTATCGCATCATCAAAAGATCCTGGATTAGCTCCTAAGAATACATCGATGTTATCCATCATCGGACCAAAGGCTGAAGCCACTTGACCTGTCACACTTACAACAGTCTCGTCCCTTTGTGGTGGTAGCACTGTTAGATCTTGTTCTATGACATCTGTATTGCCACAAGGATCTGTTACAGACCAAGTGACCACGTAGTCACCCTCTACGAGGTTACCGAGATTAGCAACGGCTGTACTATTTCTAAAATCATCAATGTCTAAAGTATCTCTTGAGAGTTCGGTAGCGCTACCAACTTCTGTTACAACGACTACCCACTCTAAGAACTGAGGATTGCTCACCACGTTATCTGTAGCAGTAGCAGTTACTTCGATGATATCTGGTGGTAAAGGCTGCGGTACTGATATGTTAGTATTCAGTGTTACCTCCGGTGCATCATTATCTAGTACGAGTATGATCTGCTGACTATCTAACTCTATGGTTGCTCCACGATTTCTACACCAGTCGATCACTTCCCACGTTCTTACGATCTTAGTACAGTAGATGGAGTTGTCATCATTCACAAACACCCTATCTCTAAAACCAAGTCCTATAAGCGAACATCCTACATCTCTAACGATCGGCGGATTATCTTCTGCCAGGTTTTCTACGTCATCTGGATTCTCGGCTTCTAACCTAACATCAGCAGGGAAGAATTCGAAAACTAAAGGATTGTTATTTTGATCACCAACGATATTGATGACTTGCTGGCAAATATTTCTCGATACACCTCCTTCCATGATAGAAAAGGTCCTAGTGATCGTACCAGTCTGACATACACTGTCCATATCTACAACTCTGTCTTGGTTGATAGATCCTATGCTACAGTTATCTGTGAAAGTTCCATTGACTAGAGGTCCAGAGCTACTTACTATAAATGAATCCGGCACGCCTGTAAGAGGTGCAGCCACAGAACCTTCTAAAATGGTTCCAAATAGATTATCAAGATTGCCATTTGGATCAAATACGAAATCGCACGATACGTTGATCACTTCTGTTGGACATGTAATTACTGCTGCATCTTTATCCTGGCCAGAGATCATAACATGACACTCATTGCGATTGCCTGAGGCATCTTCTACTCTCAATTTGATCGGTACCTCTACACCTGCGTCAAAACAACATATCAGTATGGCTTCAGTACAAAGGTCATCGATGTTGATAAGCAAGCGATCTGCAGTGTCTAATCTTGTTAGACCCTCAGAGTAATCTCTAGCGCATGTTATGCGATCCACCTCTGCGGCTTGAAGAGCTGCATCAAACTCTGCAAACAGTAGATCACCATTGGCATTAGGTCCAAGACTCATGAATATAGTCTCGTGATCGCTCCTGACTACACATCTACTTTCTAGTTGACATGCATCAAAACTACCCTCATCAAAATTGTCAATATCTACCCATGCCTTGTCATCAGGTATGGATACTACAAACTCTCTAAGGCAAACCGCTACTGGATTTATTACATCCACTACATTGACTAGCATGGTATCACGATCCTCATTGCCGCAGCCATCACGTGCTATGAAAAACACAGTGTCTAAGCCAAGCGGTAGCGGGATATTCAATAAATCATCTGATACTATATTAGACCCACCAGGGTAAACAATTTCTAATTCAATACGCTCGCTTGGCTGACAGTTATCCGATAAAATGGGCTCTGGTATATCGAAGATACCCATGCAACCATTCTGACTAGCAGATATTGTTATATTATCTACGACAAGATCGATCTCTGGAGGTGTAGTATCTCTTAATACGATACGCTGAAAACCTGTATCTCTATTGATACCTCCTTCACAAAGCCACTCGGATACGATCCATCTTCTTATTATGGTTCGCGTACATCCTCCTCCATCTATATCCTGTAAATCTTCAAACTCAGCAAAAACATTGCACAGTTGTACGATTTCTATGTTATCATATAGTTCTATGCCTTGGAATGTTGGTCCTCCCAATATCCGCGGATCCACTATACCTTCATCATTGAAGAAAGTAGCCTCACATGAAACTTCAGTTGTAGGAGGTGGGGAATCTATCCCCGCGTCCACGATATTAGCCTGGGTTACATACTTAATTTGAGTACAACTCTCAGATATATTTCCAAAGTCATCCCTTACTGCAAAAGTCACTGACTCCCTGAATAGTGTATCTCCACGACAGATATCTTCTCTTATTACTTCACCTCTTATGAACTCAGCATTACCACAGGCAAAAGTGATAATAGGGTCACTTATCGCTACATTTTCTAGGCATGTCACTTCAAAAGGATCAGTACATATCTGAGATGGACCGAGTTTGAACTCTATGTTAGCAAAACTCCAACAAGGAGCTACATTACTACAACCTGGTATATCTATTACAACATTTACGGAAGTGCCTACATCATCATTCGTTAGTAGAGGTGTAGATCTGAACGACCCATCTTCTTCTTGTATCCTTATCCTGAGTGCGCTGTACAGTTCCACAGGGACATTTACTCTTAATAGTTCGGGTGTAAGAAGTGTCTCACACTCTGCATCAAGACTTATATTCAAATCGGTACATGTCAGTGTCACACCAAAACAAGAAACTGCACTGATACAATCAGTAACCATATCCCCTGCTTCGTTAACTCCCATAACATTTACTGGCCTTAATGCGAATCCCAAAGCAATGTCGTCTGCTGTAAGGAGAGTGCATCCACTGCCAGTAAGAACAAATGTGCCACTACCCGTAAAAGGGTTGGCATCTGGTTCTTCTACGCCATTAGGAAGGAGCGCAGCTTCTGCTAGGAGATTGGCACTAAGCACAATGTCTCCGTCACTCTTGATCTGTACACCCGACAGTGTGTCATTAGAAATATTTGTAGCTGTAAACTCAAAGCAAACCTCATCTCCTACCATAGGGTCGTCAGGGGTGGAGAGTGGTGCAAAGTCTAACGTGATAAACTCACCAGCACCAGGAGCCGTCCCGGAGAATAGAGTTGTAGCAGTTACACTTTTTACAGGGAGATCATCATAGTGATCATTCGCATGTGCCGTAGTGGTAGATCCCACCGCAAACAAAAATGCCATGGATAGATATACTATACCACCACGACAATGCATGACTTGTCTTAAACGCTTCCTCATTAGTCCAATAATTTAAACCGGTTGCCCGGTGTAGCTTTTTATTTGAAAAAGGGTATCCCTTCAAAGTCCATGTATAAGCTAACCCCTGAGAATGCTCATAATTAAATAAGCAGGGCGTAGCACATCTCTTAATGAAAGTTATCACTGCGGCGCGTCCACCTTATAGATTGAAGGTGCTGTCCTCTAGTGATGCGATACTATTAGGTCTTATTATCGCTGGTAGTTAGAACAAAGATATACTGTTCAATCATATTATTATAATAATTAATATATTTTTTATGATATCGAGGTTACATAGTCATCTAACTACTTAAACAAACAGCTCATAATATACTATATATCAGCCATTTATGAATTTGTAAAATTATATATGATAACCATAAATTTACCAATCTAAGCCAGTACGTCACAAAAGTTGAGGGTTCTAGCGACAACCAAGACGAGGTAATAATAAGTCTGGTCGAGTTGTGAGAGCGTTTAGTGGATAGATCCAAGTGGATCATCTACATTAAAAAAGCCTTAACACTACTCCTTTCCTATATTTGCACATCACATAACATACCGCACTGTGGCAGTACTACTCATCCTAATTATATCCATCATACTAACCTCTGTTAGCTTATACCTCTTGTTTCCAAAGATGGGCCTAGAAGCTTCTCGAGGAGCGATACCAGTGCTTAACTATATGGACATCGCAGAGAAAGTAGGTAGATCAAAATGGTATGGCTTATTAACCATAGTACCTGTCTTGAATATCTTTATCGTTACTGGCTTAAGTGTGGCACTGATTAGAAGCTTCGATAGGTTCTCACTTAAAGATGCTGCGCTGGGTGTACTATTTGCACCTCTTAGCTTTTACTTCCTTTCTAAAGACACCTCTGCCAAGTATACAGGCCCTATACTTACAAGGGAAGCTGAGTATCAAGAAGAACTCTTGGCTGCAAGGAAAGCAAAGAAGGATCGAAAGGTCAACAAGCTTCTACATAATAATCCATATAAGAAGAGTATCGCAAGAGAGTGGTTTGAGTCATTGGTATTTGCTGTATTTGCGGCAGCTTTTATCCGGATGTTTTTCTTCGAAGCATATGTGATCCCGACTCCTTCTATGGAGAACAGTCTTCTTGTAGGAGACTATTTATTCGTTTCAAAGATGAGTTATGGTATTAGGACTCCTCAAACCATAGCTATGGTCCCCCTTCTTCATAATACAGTACCAAAACTCGGTGTCGAATCATATCTCAAGTCTCCATCTCTACCATACTTCAGAATAGGGTCAGGTGCCGTCGAGCGAAATGATCCATTTGTATTTAACTGGCCTGTAGGTGATAGCGTATACCTCACTAAGCAAAGATCATATAGTGTAGGTCAAGTTGAACGAGAAAAAGAACAATACCTAGCCAGTGACCCAGAGCTGCGATCTCTTGTTGCTAATCAAGAATATCGCGTCCGTCCGATGGACAAAAAAGATCACTATGTAAAACGAGCAGTCGCAGTGGCTGGAGATACCCTAGAAGTAAAGGATACCAAAATCTTTATCAATGGTCAGGAAACACCCGAGATCCCTACGGTTAGATTTATTCACGACATAGCGGGTAATCTCAGCTCGATCAACTCTAAAAAAAGACAAGAATGGGGACTTACAAGTGATAATGGAAATGGGAGGAATATCTTTTATCTCAGCGATAGTACTGCAGAAGAAATCAGAAAAGCCGCACCAGGAGTAGCTATAACTAAGAGATTCATGGGCTCCCCCGGCATCAAGATATTCCCACATGATACGGCCAATTTTCCGGGATGGACAGAAGACAACTTCGGCCCTATCTATATCCCCAAGAAAGGTGCGACAACTGCACTAAATATGAATAATATAGCTCTCTACAAGAAGTTAATCAGAGACTATGAACATAATGATCTTGAGATAAAATCAAATCAGATCTACATCAATGGTGAGATAGCTACGACCTACACCTTTCAGCAGAATTACTATTGGGCGATGGGAGATAATCGGCAAAACTCAGAAGACTCCCGTATGTGGGGCTTTGTGCCTTTTGATCACGTAGTTGGTAAGCCCTCTATCATTTGGTTCAGTTCAAAAGATGGAAAGATCCGATGGAATAGAATCTTCAAATTCGTAAGCAACATATGATGAAGTCTCTAGTAACACTTATCTCAATACTCTTTTTTTCAATCACCATCCTGGCACAACTTCCTTCAACAGACATATATACTCTTTCGCTCAAGGCAAATGAAACGAAAGTCCTTATAGAAGATCCTGTTTTGGTGACAGGGTTTAACCTAGGGGGATATAACAATCAGCCTCACTTCATAGACGACGATCACCTCTTAGTAACTTCAGATTATAAAAGTCTCGGACTTACTGATATCCTCGAACTAGATACTCGACTCAACAGAATCACTCGTATCACTCATACTGAAGAAAGTGAGTACTCACCGATTCTCATGTCATCTGGATTAGATTTTAGCGTAGTGAGACAAGAACTCGATGATAGTGAGCAGGTTCCTCAGGTCCTATGGTCTTATCCTGTAGATCGTAGTTCGGCTGGTCAGCAGGTTATACCTGACATACAAAATATCGGATACTATGTCTGGATTACTAAAGATCAAATCGCGATGTTTATCGTAGATGAGACACCGTATCTCGTGCTGTATAATATACAAAACAATACATCTACTAGAATAGCTAAAGATATAGGCAGGTGCTTAAAAACTGATGGTAAAGGCCAAATCTACTACATACAAAAGTCGAGTGATGGTAACGATATCAGAAGTTATGATATCTATCTCGGCAGGTCAAAAAGGGTCGCCCCAGCTCTTAACAATCAGCAGGATTTTGACATTTTACCTAACGGTCATCTTATATCAGCGGAAAGTGCAACATTGAAGACGTATATACCCTCGATAAGCACCCAATGGCGAGAAATCATCGACCTCAGTCATGCTGGTATCTCAGACATATCTAGAATCGCTTCTTCCCGAAATAAAGTCGCCATCGTTACATCTAGGTAAGTCATGCCGATCCTTCCAATAAGATGAGTTTGATATCGTTTATATCTGATAGGCGAAAAATATTTTATGCTTGAAGTAAAATCGATGAAGTTGTTCTGCGCCATACTACTGATGACGCTCTATCACTTCACTGCCTTCTCTCAAGAAAAAGCATCTTTTATACTTTCATTAGAAGATCATCAAAAACCAGAGACTATACTCTCTACCCTCTCGAGTGATATCTACTCAGTAGAATCGATATTCAAGGATCTCAACTTATATAAGATTACCCTCAAGGCTTCTAAGAAGAAAAAGATGAAGTCTTTGATATCATCCTTAGAAGGAGTGAGATATATCAAAGAAGACCTTATAGCTCAAAATAGACGACTTCCAAATGATCCAAGAGTGCCTTCTCAATGGGCGTTGGAGAATATCAATATGGAAGAAGCCTGGGATATAACGACTGGCGGGCAAAACATAAATGGAGATGACGTCGTGGTTGGCCTACTCGATGACGGCTTTCAGGCCGATCACATAGATTTGGTTTCTTCGATCTGGATCAACGAGCGTGAGATACCAGATAATGGGCTAGACGACGATGCTAATGGTTTCATCGACGACCACGAAGGTTGGAATGCCAGAGCAGGAACTGATGACCATCTGGTGGCAGATCATGGTACCAGCGTAGCAGGCATCATCGGAGCCGCCACAGATAACGACCTGTTTATGGCTGGAGTCAACTGGGACGTAAAAATTATGTTGGCTAGTGGAGGAAGACTTGGAGAATTCGCGGTAAGCGACATCATTGAATCATATGAATATATCTACGAGCAAAGAAAGCTCTTTAATGAAACAAATGGAGAAAGAGGGACATATGTTGTCGTCACTAACTACAGTGGAGGAATAGATGAGAGATTTCCAGAAGATGCACCTGCGTGGTGTGAGGTATTTGATTTGCTTGGAAGTGTAGGTATCGTCAGTGTGGGTTCTACCTCGAACAATGGTGTAGATGTAGATGAAGTAGGAGACTTGCCAAGCACATGCCCTTCGGACTTTTTGATTGTAGTAACTAATACTGATCGTCTCAATGCGATCAATCAAAATGCTGGGTTTGGAGATATCGGAGTAGATCTTGGAGCGCCTGGTGATCGAGTACTGAGTCTGTCATCTAATGACGGACTGGATGAAGCATTCTTTGGCACCTCAGGTGCGGCTCCGCATGTCGCTGGAGTGATATCATTGATGTACAACTTGATGTGCGAAGAGACCATACAAAGATCCATAGATGATCCAGAGACTGTCGCACTGCAAGTAAAAGCGGCTATCCTAGAAGGAGTAACTCGTGTACCTAGCCTGTCTTCGATCACCACAAGCGGAGGCGTGCTCAATGCTCTTACAAGTCTAGAGTCTATAGATGAGGCATTTGGTAACTGTTGCGAGGTCACTCTAGAAGATCTAGTCATCATGGAGGAAAGTTGCCAACAGGCTGCCGATGCTACACTTATGATTTCTGCCTCAGGACGTGATCTAACCGGACAACTTTTATATGAACTTACTGGTTCGGGAAGCTCTTTTGCAGGCAACCTTCCAAATATTAGTATGATTCCTTCGGGTACTTATACGCTTACTATATCAGATGAAGAAAATCCACTTTGTAGCATAGATACGACAGTATCCTTTTCACCTAATGAGACGATCTGTCCATTTGGAGAATTTGAGATTACTGGCCTCCAGCAATCCAATGATGACGCTAGTCTAACAGTGCTTTTCGACCTGGATGAACAGAAAAATGTAACCGTACAAGTGCATAATAGTATTGGTCAACTCTTATATAACATTCTAACGGTCCCTTCTCTATCTGAGGTAAGATCACACGATATAAATACAAGCATCTTTCCTAGTGGCGTTTACTTCGTAAGTATATTAGCTAACGGTATACGCGATACAGAGAAGTTCAGGATTGTAAGATAGATGAGGCAGATATTAAGATTCTGATTCCAAGACTATCATAAGTGACTTAAATAACATAATTTTGCGCCCCAATTCGGCTGCGTAGCTCAACTGGATAGAGTACCTGACTACGAATCAGGCGGTTGCAGGTTCGAATCCTGCCGCGGTCACTAAAAGGTGAGTGATGCAGGTGAAGAAAGAAGTATCGCTCTTAGAATATTAAAAGGAAAAGACATGTCAAAGATCTGTCAACTTAGTGGAAAAAGACCTATCTCAGGTAACAATGTGTCCCACTCTAATAGAAGGACAAAAAGAAGATTCGAACCAAATCTTCAGAAGAAAAGATATTATATCCCAGAGATAGACAAGTGGGTATCTCTCAAGCTGAGTACATCGGCTATGAGAAACATCAATAAACTCGGAGCATATGAGTACCTCAAGAGATGCGAAGCAAAGGGGATGAACATTGGGGTTGATTTGACAAAAAAGTAATAATTTTATATCATGGCTAAGAAGTCAAAAGGAAATAGAAACCAGATCATACTCGAGTGCACAGAGCACAAAGAGAGTGGTATGCCTGGGACATCTAGATATGTCACTCAGAAGAATCGTAAAAATACTCCAGACAGACTTGAGCTGAAGAAGTACAACCCGATTCTCAAGAAGTATACCGTTCATAAAGAGATTAAGTAGAATAAAAAAATAAGTCAACATGGCTAAAGTATCTAAGAACGCGAGAGTGGCACAAAGAGCTGCAAATGCCGGATCAGGAAGAGACTTCGTAAAAGTTGTTACGAGCGTAAAAAATCAGACGACTGGCAAATATTCTTACAAAGAAGTGATGATTCACAAAGACAAAGTAAAAGAGTATCTAGCGGCTAACAAGTAATAGAAAATCAGAGAGATTTTATTTGAGAAGGGCTTTTCTTTATGCTTAAAGGAAAGCCTTTTTTTATCTTATACTACCTACGGATGAGTTTCTTCAAGAAGTTTTTCACTAAAAAAAAGCAGGAAGATTTAGATACCGGTTTAGAGAAAACTAAGACCGGCATCTTTGATAAGATCAGCAAAGCTGTAGCTGGCAAATCAAAGGTGGACGAAAGTTTTTTGGACGAACTAGAGTACATATTGATAGAGTCGGATGTCGGACTCGATACTACCGTGAAGATCATAGGAAGGCTCGAAAAAAAGGTAGCCGAAGAGAAGTATATCAATACAAGTGAGCTCAATAAAATCCTCAAAAGAGTTATCACCGATTTACTAGCTGAGAATAGTATAGATGGTCTGGATGACTTCGTGTATGACACTAGTAACCATCCCCATATCATCTTGGTAGTTGGTGTCAATGGTACGGGCAAAACGACTACGATCGGCAAGTTGGCATATCAGTTTTCTCAAAGAGGACATAAGGTCGTCTTGGGTGCAGCAGATACTTTTAGAGCAGCAGCCGTGGATCAACTTAAAATCTGGGCTGAAAGAGCTAATTGCGATTTCTACAATAAGGGGATGAATACAGACCCTGCTGCTGTAGCTTATGAAACCACACAACACGCTCTTAATACGGATGCAGATATCGTATTGATAGATACTGCAGGTAGACTTCATACTAAGACCTACTTGATGAAGGAGCTTACAAAAATCAAAAACTCAATAGAAAAAAAGCTTCCCGGAGCTCCTCATGAGGTGATGCTCGTACTAGATGCTACTACAGGCCAGAATGCCATAGAACAAGCAAAGAACTTTACCGCTGCTACAGAGGTAACCTGCCTTGCCCTTACAAAACTAGATGGAAGTGCTAAAGGAGGTGTAGCTATCGGTATATCAGATCAGTTCAAGATCCCTATAAAATATATAGGCGTAGGAGAAGGGATGGATCACCTACAGGTATTTAACAAAGAGGCATTTGTCGATAGTCTCTTTGGTAAAGAGATACCTGCCTAGATCGAGTTTAAGTATCTTTATTTCATGGCAAGAGTACTGGTCGGATTATTACTAGGGTTTTTCTTTCTATTATCGTTTTCTGCTAACCCTCCTCAAGGGCGAACTGGAGCGCCTGGTGAACGAACCTGTGCCACATCTGGATGTCATTTCCCCGAATCAGCACTTATAGATGGTCATGTTGATCTCATAGGTCTACCAGATCAACTCATACGAGGAGAGGTCTACCCGATAACGGTCGAATTGATCATAGATCAGGGAGCTCCTACAAGAGGTGGTCTACAGATGACAGCTCTTACGAGCAATGAAGAACCTGTGGATCTTTGGTCAAATCCAGGTACTAATAGTTCAATATCCGAGACAGGAGGTAGATTTTATTTTGAGCATGATCCAGCATTAAACTTCGAGGGCGACACCCTAGTGTACTCTCTAGATCTACGGTATGAAGGCGAGTCAACCTCTGACATCATTATATACGGATCTGCCAACTTTGCTAATGGCAATGGCAGCAATACTGGCGACCAAATTATCAGCTTTAGTGATACACTCAGACAAGAACAAGAAGCATCTCTGGGACTAGTAGCGGATATAGTTCAGCCTAGTTGTTCTAACACGAGTGATGGAAGTATAGGTGTATCATCAACTACAGGACAATCTCCCTTCTCGTATATCTGGAGTACAGGTGACATGACTGATCAGATAGATAATCTTCTGGCGGATGAATATGGTGTAACCGTTACAGATGCTCTTGGTATACAGGATAGCCTACTGGTAGCGCTCACCGAAAGCCTTGATACTATTCCTCCATCGATATTCTGCGTGGCAGATACACTCATCATCAACTCCTGTAGCCCTTTTAGTTATCCGACCCCGTCTGCTGATGACAACTGCGAAGTAAACTCCTTGACTCTAGTTTCGGGGTTAGGGAGCAACATGGCTTTCCCTGGAGGGCTATCCATAGAGATATATGAAGCAACTGACGGATCAGGCAATACCAGCCTTTGCTCCATTTTTATAGTCAATAACTTCATCATAGACACTGAGGTTGATGTGACAAATCTAGGCTGCCATGATAGCGAATTCGGCTCTGTAGAAATCATGGCGTCTGGATCTAATGCGCCATTTACATTTACCTTAAGTGATGGCATGGATGCAGAAGAAAGCCTACCCGAAGGAGCATATACTGCTATCGTCACGGATGAAACAGGGTGTACAGATACAGTTTTCTTTGACATAAGGAGACCGGACAGTCTATTTGTCGAGGTTGTCGATGTTATCAGTCCTATCAATGCAGATAGTGGAGATGGTGCTATAAACATAGAAGCGATGGGAGGTACTCCACCCTACTCTTACGTATGGAGGATCGAAGATGAAGAGTTTTCAAGAGATGAAGATCTCACACTTTTGTTTCCCGGTCGCTACGCACTTCAAGTTAATGATAGTCGAGGTTGCATGGCCACACCAGATACTATCCTCCTAGAATCTACAACCTTTGTCGTGGACTTTGACCTATCCGATGAGGTCAAGATATTTCCCAATCCAAGTCAGGACTTTATTTTTCTTGAAAACACAGGTAGTCTCGATTTCGAAGAAATTCAGATAGCTAATCTAAATGGTCATGTTATAGAAGTTATACCGTATGAACCTAGTTCGATAGATATCTCAGCCTTGGCTTCGGGTCTTTATATCATCTCCCTCAAAACCAGCGATAATAAAGTCGGAGTCTTACACTTCTGTAAATATTAATTATCTCACATCGTTAAGATGAGGTTAACCCATCTAGGGTTTGCCCCTTGGAGACCTACTTTTACGTCATAATTGTACTATGAAACTGATATTTCTTTCTACACTTCTCTTTTTATCAACATCTCTTTTTTGTCAAGATGCTGGAGAGATTGCTCGATTCGACACGTGGCACATCGACCTTGGTGAGGTCCAAAAAGGATCGAAGATAGATAGTGTCTTTTCATTCACTAATATCATAGATCAACCCATAGAAATAGATCTCGTATCCACTTGTGAATGTACAGAAGCGAAGTGGACTAGAGGCTCTATTGCTCCTGGCGAAACAGGATCCATCAGATTTATCTTCGACAGTAGTAAGAAAGAAGAAAATGAGCCAGTCGACGTAGATATCATCTTCCTGAATGTCAATCCAAAAACGGATAATCCTTATACCGCGTACTTGCAGTATGTCTATACATTAACTGACTAAGATTGATAGCTGCATACTTCGGCTACTAACATCATTCTTTCAGTTTAGCCAGACCCTTCTCCTTCCTGTTGTAACGATATAAGAAGAGTATGTAATAATTTGGCTATCCGATTGGAGTCCCTTGAATTCTGCGCAGATAAAGTAAGTCAAGAGCTGAAGTTCGAAGTTGCGACAATTGATGATCGCAAAGAACTTGATAACTTAATTTGTTAGGAGAGTAGGAGAAATAAAAAAAGAGCCTATCGGCTCTTTTTTTATATCAGTGTGCATCTTGGTCTTTCAGTAGTTCCGGATGCTTAGCCTGAAATCTCTTAAGTCTCGGTATCGAGACAGCTCTAATATATGGTTGATTAGGGTGTAATCTCTCAAAATCTTGGTGATAATCTTCTCCGATCCAAAATTTCTCAAATTCTTTTATCTCTGTAGCTATCGGCTTGTCGTATTCTCCCGCGACTTGTGCCTTATACTTTTCAGCTATCAGTCGTTCCTCTTCAGTCTCATAAAAGATGATCGATCTATATTGACTTCCTTTGTCAGGGCCTTGGCCATTAACCTGAGTAGGGTCTTGAGAAGCGTAGTACACTTTAACTAGTGTCTCATAAGAAACCACCTCAGGATCATAAAATATAGCCACCGCCTCTGCATGCCCTGTTCGACCGGTATTAGATGACTCATATGTAGGATTCTGTGTATGGCCTCCGCTATATCCCGATATGGACTCTCCGACACCCCTCACACTTTCATATACAGCCTCTACACACCAAAAGCACCCACTTGCAAAGTATGCAACCTTATAGTTGGATAAGTCTACAACTTCAGCCGTATGAGTTTGCGAAGTGGACTTACTACATGATAAGATCATGAGGGCGCCCATTAAAAGTGGTATGAATTTCATTTCTATTTCGTTTATCTAGAATAAAAAGAATTAATTGGGGTAGATAGTTCTCAGATGACTTTAAAGTAATAAAAAAGGGTAGCTGAAAGACAGTACCCTTTTTTTATTATTTATTTAAGACAAGTGGATTAAAATCCAAATCCTCCGCCACCAAACTGTTGCGTTAGCTCGACGAATTCTTTCATCGTCATCTTCTGGTATCCGGCCGTATTGAGTTCGAATACAGCAGGATCAACAGTCTCTTCAAAAGACTTAGCGCTCACAGTAAGATTCATTTGCGGGTTATAAAAGACATACTCTAGTGGAAGGCCTTTAAACTCATCCATATCTACGCCTTGGATTATAGCAGGTCTGACATCTACCTGATCAGTTACATATGCTTCTAACTTCACTCCTTCTACATCAGGAAAATCAACAGTCATCTTAAAGCACTCATACCCAGCTACTGTCTTAGTATCATCCATATCATATGCGATCTCCATATATTCCATAGGGTTATCGGATTCTGCTTTCATGCGATCTTGTTCTAGTTTTGGAGAGTTGACCCACATCTTTTGACCCATAGCATCAAAGAGCATATCAAGGTTTTGCTCCTTGTCTTGTTTAACGTCTATCTTTATCATACCTCCCATCATATTCACTTTTGTTAGTGACATACCATCTTTGAAGTAGACCAGTGTTTCGTTTCCTTTCATCATCTCTGCGAATTGAGCTGCTTGAGGATTATCTGAACTTGCATCTGTGATCTCATAAACGATCGTACCTGATCCTTCCTGAGCAACTAAAGACACAGACATGAAAACTGCAAGGATACATCCTGCAATCATTGATATATTCTTTTTCATAATTATCATATTTAATCATTAAACAAAAAGAGGAAGTGATGCGTCACCTCCTCTTCGATATTTTTATTCAGGGATAGCTTCTAAACGTTCCTTGTACTCGTTTGATTTATCAAACATATCTTTTCTTACGTAGATCTCTTTCAGTGCTATCAAAGTGTTTTTATCACCGTTTTTGAGCTCATCACACTTCAGAAAGTATGGGAGTGCTTTTTCAAAGAAGCCATTCATCTCATCTTTGATTGCATCATACTTCTTAGTTCCAGCAGCACTTAAGTCGTTAGCTGCTTCATTAAGTGGATCAGAGAAAGTAGCTGCCTTGTTATAGTATAGTGCACCTAAACTATAGTTGACATCAAAGTTGTCTTCATCTAGATTAAGAGCTTTCGTATAGTTATCGAAGGATTTGTCAAAGAAGGTCTTTGATCTCTCTGTATCGCCAGTCTCCAACATTTTCACATGTAACTGATCATATACTTGACCAAGAGTCTGCATAACTGATACATTATCTGGTTCTCTTTCAAGAGCCATCTCAAGATTAGAAGTCATTTTCTCAAGCTCTCCTTTTCCAAGATAGTAGTTGATCTCACTAAAAAGCAACCCAGAATCTTCTGGATATTTTTCTCTACCTGCTGATAGATAGCTAAGTGCTTCATCTTCATTACCTAGCTTGTTATAGGATTCGTAGATAAACTGAAACACACCTGCATCTTCTGTACCTGTTTCATCAGCCTTCTTTAGCAAGTCTATCGTTTTCTCATATTTCTCTGCATAATATCCTGTTAGGCCAGCAAAGAAGTACTTGTCTGTAAGATTAGTTCCTTCTTCTAATCTACTTGCTTCTCCCACAGATTTGAGAGCATCATAAACACTAAGTTCTGCTACGAAGCTTTCAAAGGCACCTGCGTAGTCTTCAGCATTATATTGTTCTACACCAGCATTAGCAAGTACATCTTCGACTGCCACTAATCCTTTAACTGCATTTTTCTTATCTCCCTTTTTCTCCGCCATACCATACGCCTTGATATAGGATTCTGCAGCACCTACAGCAGAGCTAACGTCAGAAATCTCAAATGCAGGATTGATTAACTTCTGCTTGATTTGTGCATCCGCTATCGACCTTAGTATATCGCCTCTTGTATTCCAAGACTTAGCACTTGAAGCCACTTTTTCATCTTGGAAAGCTTCTTCGATTTTCGCTTTCGCGTCATCAAGTGCTGCTGTATTACTGAAGTCAGAAGTGAAAGCACTAAGACTCTTTGATGCAGCCTTTAGACTTTTCTCACCCTGCGCAAAGGTGAACGTGCTGAAGCTCAGTAAGGCCACTAGCACTAATAAAATATTCTTCATCGATCGTATATTTATGTTTCGTGATTTGATCTTGTACGTCCTTATGACGGGCGCTAATTTAGGGATCTTCTTAAATATTGCTTAAAAAAAACACGTAAGCTGTTAAGGAGCCTACTCTTCTTCATCACTTTGTCCTCTAGCATTCTTTACGATAGCCACATCAGCTATACTGTCTCCTTTATTTACGTTGATAACTTTTACGCCTTGTGTCGCTCTGCCCATCACTCTAAAGTCATCACCTTTTATGCGAATCATAATGCCATTTTTAGTCGTGACCATTAGGTCGTCGTCATCAGTTACCCCCTTTATAGAGATAACAGAACCTGTTTTATCGGATACATTGAGGGTTTTGACACCTTTGCCTCCTCTATTGGTCATGCGGTAGTCATCTACCGCTGATCTCTTACCGTATCCATTTTCAGAAATTACGAATACAGACTTATCATCGTCCTGAGGATCAACACATACCATACCTATCACCTCATCTGCTCCTGGATCAAGAGTCATACCTTTTACTCCCGCTGCTGATCTTCCCATAGATCTCACCTTGGATTCTGGAAATCTTATCGCTCGTCCTCCTTTATTAGCAAGGAAGATCTCACTATTGCCATCAGTAAGCTTTACTTCTAGAAGTTGATCACCTTCTTTGATATTGATTGCATTGATACCATTCGTCCTTGGTCTTGAAAATGCTTCAAGAGGTGTTTTCTTGATCACACCATCTCTAGTACAGAACATGATAAAGTGTTCATCCAAGAACTGTTCGTCTTTCAGGTCCTCTACGATGATATACCCTCTAACTTGATCGTCCTTAGGTAGGCTTATGATGTTCTGAATCACCCGCCCAGAAGCATTTTTACTCGCCTCGGGAATCTCATAAACCCTTAACCAAAAGCACCGACCTTTTTCAGTAAATAGAAGTAGGTAGTTGTGAGTGTGTGCTATAAAGAGGTGCTCAACAAAATCAGCTGCTCTTGTTTTGCTTCCTTTCGATCCTTTACCGCCTCTCGTCTGGCTTCTGAATTCTGATGATTTTGTGCGCTTGATGTAACCCAGATTTGAGATACTGATAGCGACCTTCTCGTTCGGGATCATGTCTTCTATCGAGATCTCTCCATCAGCATGTGTGATCTCCGTTCTTCTCTCATCTCCGAAGGTATCCTTGATCTCGATGATCTCCTCCTTAAGTATGGACTTACGTCTAACTTCAGATCCAAGGATATCCCTGAGGTCAGCTATGGTCTTTTGAAGCTCGTCATACTCAAGTTGTACTTTTTCTCTTTCAAGACCTGTCAGCCTCATCAATCTCATTTCGAGGATGGCTTTGGCTTGAATCTCACTGAGAGCAAACTTAGCCATCAGGCCTTCTCTAGCTTCATCGACGGTCTTTGAAGCTCTAATCAGAGCAATTACCTCATCGAGGTTATCTAGGGCGATGAGCAAGCCTTCTAGTATATGAGCTCTTTCTTCAGCCTTGTCTAGGTCAAATTGAGTTCTTCGCGTTATGACTTCTAACCTGAACTTTATGAACTCCTCTATAATCTGCTTGAGATTGAGCGTTCTAGGTCGTCCATTGACTAAGACAACATTATTTACACCATAAGAAGTCTGAAGCGGTGTATACTTATAGAGCTGGCTAATTGCCACATTGGCGATCGCATCTTGCTTGAGATCAAGAACGATGCGGATACCATGACGATCGGACTCGTTGCGGATACTAGAGACTCCTTTGATTTTCTCAGCTTCTACAGCTTCCTTTATCTTAATCTCGAGGCTACTCTGATTCACTTGATAAGGTATCTCAGTGATCACAATATAATCTCGACCTTTGGCAGTGGTCTGTACTTCCGCACGACCTCTTAGGAC
>CAYYBR010000054.1:14697-20526 GCA_964470035.1 uncultured Saprospiraceae bacterium | reverse complement strand
TTATTAACACAGCATCCAAACATAGCGGCAGGAGATCCTGCTAATATCTGGGCTGGTGCTCCACTAAACCCTCTAGGTGATACGCCGACCTTTGATGGAAACTGGGCCTACCTAAGGACAACTCTTACTGGAAATGGACTTCCAGATTATGATATAACATTTGATTTTCAGTTTGATGATTGCTTTGAGGATTTTGATATTAGTGCAAGCTTTGATCAAACAGACGATCAGGTTATAAATCAAAACTTGGGTTCAGCATCTGTCAGATGTGGTGTACCTATTGACGTCATATATAACGCGCAAAATAGTTGCGGTGTCGATTTCCCTGGAAACACTTTCGAGATCTTTGATAATTCAACTATTGGATCTAATGATTTAGGCTCTAATAACTTTAATCTGCCGATGGGTGTCGATATAAATGTAGATGGAAGATTTGAAAGTTTCACTAACGCAGTAGCTATCGGTAGAGTTTGTCAAGCAGGAGTTGTAAGCTTGAATATGGTAAACAGTACATGTAGTGCAGAGATGACTACTGATGTAACCGTGAATGTTGATGTGGAGGTGAGATTCCCAACATCAAATTTTGCTGATCCCACGCGTATTAATTGTTCAGATATGTGCGGTCAGGATTTAGTTTTAACTGGCGGACCACAATGGAATACTACCGGATTAAACATGGGTACTTCTACTACCCTTGAGATCGAAGACTTTCCTAGAAACTACTATAGTTTTGATTGGTCTGGTCAGATTTGTACGCCCGATATATCACCAGCAACATGTGACGCTGGCACTGGTATGGTCATGGTCGATAACTGCGCTTCATGTGGCGTCTATGATATCACCTACGAGATAGTCAATGATAGTTGTGGTACGTGCTCTACGATTACCACTAAGCAAGTAGAAATAGTCTCACCTGTGATCACTAATGTTTCTGCAGATATAACAATGTGTGGTGAAATTACACCTACGATTACCTTCGATGTTGTTGAATGTAATCCTGCGACAGGTGCTCCTACAGCTACTCCATATACTGGGGTAGGAGAGATGATGTTAGAAAGATCTGATAATCCCGGCGTGTTTTTGCCGCTTGCGAGCCCTGGAAATGTACTTCCCGGAGAGACAGTGATGTTTACGCCTCATTGGAGATTTGATGGTTGCGCTTCGTGTAATGCCGTTGGGCCAGCTGTCACAGTTACATCCATAGGGATCTTAGAAGTAAACTGTCCTGCTGACCTAGACCTAGGGACCTTTGACTGTAGTAATCTTGCTACTATACCACCACCACCGACTACCCAAGCGGCGGCAGCCGCGGCACCATATAATATTGTTTTTGGCACTGATCCCTGTGGCACCATCGTAATTATTTCAGAAGACGACATGATACCGGACCCATGTACATTGACCGATCAGGTTATCTCAAGAACCATAACAGTTATAGACGATCAAGATGGCAATGGTGTACATAACGGTGCTGAGATGATGGCCGAATGTGTATACACCTTCACTATCGTAGATGCTTTTATCTCGCCAGTTGTGGTCGGAGTGCCAGCAGATGAATCCATTTCTTGTGATGTGCCGCCAGTACCCACCACCCTTAGTTTTACTAATAACGGTACGAACGCTTGCCTCTCTCAAGGTATGGTGACTTCCACCCTTACGCCTTATCCTGGCATATGTGGAGGGACGATGACTGAGACATGGACCATACCTTCTACCGCTAACTGTGATAGGGGAGATATAGTTACGACGAGAACAATAACTATACTTCCCCCCGATCCACCAGTGCTTACATGTCCTGCAGATGCAGTAGTGGAGTGCGCAGCAGATATCATGGCTGGTGTTGCTATGGCCACAACGAGTTGTGGGGCATCTGTAACGATTACTAATAGTACACCTGCTCTGGTAAGTGGTGATGCCGATTGCCCAGGAGCTATGTATGAGATCGTGTACACTGCTGAAGATGAGTGCGGTAATACAGTCATGTGTACACAGACTTTTACCATCGCTAATGACCCACCAGTAATTACTTGTCCCGCTGATGAAGTTGTCGAGTGTGCAGCCGATATCGCTGAAGGAGTGCCTTCTGCGGTTATCTCATGTACGCTTGGATCGACGATAAGTACAGTTGGACCAGTATTAGTAAGTGGCACCACGGATTGTCCAGGAGCGACGTATGAGATTACTTATACAGTTACAGATGACTGCGGACGAGAGGACGAATGCATTCAAACTTTCACCATCGCTAATGATCCGCCGACTATCTCTTGCCCACCTGCTGAGACTGTAGAGTGCGTTGCGGATATCGAGATAGGCAGTCCCACGGTTACATCTAGTTGTACTCTAGGAACATCCATCACTACGGAGGGGCCGACGTTAGTCTCAGGTGATCCAGATTGTCCAGGTTCTATCTATCAGATTACGTATACAGTGACAGACGATTGTGGAAGAGAAGCTTCTTGCGATCAGACTTTCACCATCGCTAATGATCCACCTGTGATCACTTGTCCGATGGATATGACAGTGACCTGCTTTGCAGATATCGCCGCTGGTACAGCCACTGCTTCCAGTAGCTGTGTACTAGGATTAACGGCTATAACGACTACTGCTCCGACGTTAGTCAGTGGTGATGATATGTGTGATGGAGCTATGTATGAGATCGTCTATAGTGTTACAGATGATTGTGGTCGTACATCTATGTGTACCCAGACATTTACCTTGAGTAATAATGGACCTACTATAACTACCTGCCCGGCTAACGAGGTTATCGTATGCCAAGATGATATCATGCCTAGTACAGCTGACGTAGTCTTTACTACGGATTGCGGTCTTGGAGCGACAGTTACTGCAGGACCTATCACTCCTGCAGCTGCTAATAGCGCCTGCGGTGAGCTGGATGGAGATACCTATACGATCACTTATACAGTTGAGGACGACTGTGGTAGACAAGCTACTTGTGTACAGACCTTTACGGTGGATAATGCTCCACCTACTATCACTTGTCTGCCAGATATAGTAGTAATAGGCTGCGATGCTTCAGATGCTCCTGATCCTGCTCCGTCTATGATCACAGGATCTGATGACTGTAATACGGTTACGGCTTCTTTTGTGATGGATACTGAGTCTGGTACAGGATGCCAAGGTGATCCTCTGGTTATCTCAAGAACTTACAGAGTGACTAATGAGTGTGGTGTCTCAACTGACTGTGTGCAGATGATCACCATCTTTGATAATATTCAACCAAGCATAACTATAGATGTGCCGGTAGTCAATGTGAGCTGCGAAATTATGCCTCCGGAACCAGAAGTCACGGTTACAGACAACTGTACTGCCGCAGATGAAATAACAATCGACTTTGCTCAAGATACGATAGACATGATATGCCCTGGTAATATCATGATACTAAGGACATGGATAGCAACAGATGAGTGTGGCAATATGGATACGGTGACTCAAGAGGTCGGAATCTTCGATGAAACTACACCCACCTTCTTAAATGTGCCAGCCGATACCACGATATCATGTATAGATATTGTGCCGCCACCAGTTGATCCAGAAGTGGACGAAAATTGTAACGTGCAGATGCCAGAGTTGGTAGAAACTACTGTACCTGGAAGCTGCCCTGGGGAGTTGATTATAACAAGAACTTTCTCCGTGGAAGATAGCTGTATGAATATGGTGTCGTTCACTCAGACCATAACAGTTATTGATACGATACCACCTACTATCTCGTGTCCTGCGGACCTATCGATCATAGGCTGCGAAGCTGCAGACGCTCCTGATCCAGATATAATGAGCGTAACCGCGATGGACCTATGCAGTAATGTCACTGTTACTCATGAAGGCGATGTAGCATCAGGTAGCGGTTGTCCAGGAGATCCATTAGTTTTAATGAGAACCTATAGAGCTACAGACGAATGTGGAAACTTTGAAGAGTGCGTACAAGTCATATCTATACTAGATAATGTACCTCCTGATATGATTACTTGCCCTGCGGATATCATCATAACAGGCTGTGATCCAAGCGATGCCCCAGATCCTGATCCCTCCTCAGTGAGTGCCACAGATAGCTGTTCCATACCTGTCATCACCTTTATACAAGATACACCTGTAGGTACGGTTTGTCCAGGAGACACTTTGGTCATCTCCAGACTTTACAGAGCTACCGATGCATGTGGTAACACGACCGACTGTGTCCAAATGATACGGATAGTTGATAATATCCCACCGACTATAACATCCTGCCCTGCTGATGTCACTATCAGTTGTATAGCAGATATACCGCCTCCGGTACCGTTGGATGTATCCGCTACAGATAATTGTGGTCTTCCACAACCAGCAACTACGCTGAGTACTTTTGATAATGGAGGAAGCGGTTGTGTAGGAGATCCTTTGATAGTAACATATACCTATCAAGTATTAGATGCATGTGATAATGCTACTACATGTACACAGACTATCACAGTTATCGATGATTCGGCACCGGTCATCACAGCTTTCCCAGCCGATATAACAGTACAGTGCCCATCAGAGGTGCCTCCACCAGATATTGCCTCTATAATTTCTACAGATAACTGTGGAGTGGTCTCTACCACAGTGATCAATACAGAAGATACAAGTGGTCCAGATTGTTCTGTTAATCCTTATACAGTATCCTATACTTATGAAGTCTTGGATGCGTGTGGTAATAGTGATACACATGTACAAGTGATCACTGTCGAAGATGTCACGCCACCAGTACTAAGTGCGACTCCTGCTAACATAACCGTTACTTGTCTAGCAGATGTCCCAGGCCTTCAAGGTATAACCGCTATGGATAACTGCGCCGGCATCAGAGATTTAGTGTTTACTCAATCTACTCCAGGAGCCTGCCCGGGAGACGATACGATTACTAATACTTGGACAGTAGAAGACTGTGTAGGTAATGTGACCACACATGTCCAGATAGTGACTATCGATGATAATATACCACCTGTACTGAGTGCCACACCAGCAGATATAACTGTGATGTGCTTAGCGGATGTTCCTGGTGATCCAGGTATAACTGCTACTGATAACTGTGGTGAGGACCTAGTGGTTACTTTCACGCAGAGTGCTGCTGGTGCATGTCCTGGTGATGATGTGCTGACTAACACATGGTCGGTGACTGACTGTGCAGGAAATGTCACTACATATGTCCAGACTATAACCATAGACGATACGACAGCTCCAGTGCTGAGTGCCATGCCTGCGGACTTAACAGTGATGTGTCAGTTTGATATACCAGGTGATCCCGGAGTTACTGCTACTGATAACTGTGGAGAGACACTGACAGTCGCATTTATGCAAAGTCCACTAGATCCATGCGTAGGAAGCGGGACGGTGACTAACACATGGTCAGTGACTGACTGCGCAGGAAATACAACAGTATACATGCAGACGGTGACCGTAGATGATACGACACCTCCAGTACTGAGTGCGATGCCCGATGATCTAACTGTATCCTGTCATGCTGATATACCAGGTGATCCAGGTGTGACAGCAACTGATAACTGTGGCGAATCCCTTACAGTTTTATTCAACCAATCTCCGCTGGGTTCTTGTCCAGGAGATGATGTGATCACTAATACGTGGACGGTAACAGACTGCGCCGGTAATCTAACCACCTATACCCAGACGATCACCGTCAACGATAATACACCACCTCTCCTAAGTGCAATGCCAGCAAGCATAACTGTGGACTGCCTTGCAGATGTACCAGGTGATCCAGGCATCACTGCTACAGATAATTGTGGTGAGACATTAACTGTCATCTTTGTACAGACTACACCAGGACCTTGTAATGGTGATGAC
>CAYYBR010000054.1:0-14597 GCA_964470035.1 uncultured Saprospiraceae bacterium | reverse complement strand
TATACGGACTGTGCTGGAAATATAGATGTCTATACATTTACTTATACGATCGAAGATATTGCTAGGCCGGAGTTCAATGTTACCCCTGCTGACGTGACGCTTAATTGCGAGGACGCTATACCATTTTTACCGACGGTAGTCGGTCTAGACATATGTGAGGGTACTCTTCCTTCAACATTTACGGAAGTGATAGATGGAGATATGGATGAGTGCCCCAATGAATTTACTA
This sequence comes from uncultured Saprospiraceae bacterium, assembly GCA_964470035.1. Classification (GTDB taxonomy): domain Bacteria; phylum Bacteroidota; class Bacteroidia; order Chitinophagales; family Saprospiraceae; genus JAJRXG01. Next base: position 14,368 of record CAYYBR010000054.1, on the reverse strand, counting down.
TCACAAGGACTTGGACAGTGGAAGATTGCGCAGGCAATATGAATAGTCAAACTCAGGTCATAACGATCATAGATACTGAAGCGCCAACAATCACATGCCCTGCAGATTTGATCATAATAGGATGTAATACATCTGTAGCGCCTCCTGTAGATATTTCTACCGTAGTAGCTTCCGATAATTGTGGTACTCCCACTGTTACTTTTGTTAGTGATCTTCTGTCAGGGTCTGGTTGTATAGGAGATACTTTAGTTCTGACTAGAACCTACAGAGCAACAGATGCTTGTGGCCAGAGTACAGATTGTGTTCAATTAATTAAGATAGTCGATGATATACCTCCTACAGTGACGGGGGTAACTGATATCACGGTAGATTGTAATGCAGATGTATTTGGTCTCTTTGCACAATGGGTAGATGGCAATGGCGGTGGAGTAGCTACAGATAACTGTATGGATGTAGTCTGGAGTACTATACCTGCAGTACCCGCATTAACAAATATGACGGGTGAGACTTGTATAGTGTTTGTTGCAACTGATAGATGTGGTAATCAAACGAGTCGGGAGGCTTGCTTTAATATTAATTGCTCCTCACTAGAAAAAGAATTTATTCTGAATCAAGATGCAGATGGAAGTGGTGATCTCAGCGTAGGAGATGTACTAGAGTATCGTATAACATATACTAACGAAGGATCCACAGATCTAACCAATGTCCTTGTATCTGATAATCTGATTACGCCTTCATCTACCATGTGTGCTATCCTGCCTCCAGGAGCCACATGTGTATTAGAAGGAACTTATACCGTTACACCAGATGATATTATTGCTGGCATGGTGATGAACGTAGCTACAGGTAACTCCGATGAGACGTCCCCGTTATCAGATGATGTAACACTACCAGTACCTACTTCTTTGATTGATATAGAAAAACAATCACCGGTCCTTAGCATAGACAATGATGGAAGTGGAGATATAAGTGTGGGTGATGTGATAGAATATACCATCATCGTCACCAATACGGGTGACGCCAACCTTACAGATGTTGTTGTCGATGACCCATTGCTCAATCCATCGTCTATAACATGCCCATTACTGGCAGCAGGTGAGCAGTGCATACTGATAGGTACATATACTATCGAACCATCCGACCTGGCTGCAGGAGTTATCTATAATATCGCTACTGGTAATAGTGTACAAACACAAGAAGTACGAGATAGCGTTCATATTGAACTTCCACAGCCCGATCTAACAATTGTTAAGAGCTCTCCTGTTAATGGAGATCAGGATGGATCTGGGGACATAAGTCTAGGCGATACATTGACCTATACTATAATCGTAACTAATACAGGCACAGCGGCCTTGACGAATGTCGTAATAACAGATAATACCATCACCATGGTAGATGGATCAAGTCCCTGTGATATATTGTTGCCTGGAGAGACATGTACTTTTATCGGAGAATACGTGATTACTCTTGCAGATATCGATTTAGGTCAAATCATGGAGATCACTAATACAGCTTCTGTATCTTCTGACCAGCTTCCAGACATATCCGACGACACAACTATCGAAGTACCTAATCCAAATCTTGAGATTGATAAAAGTGCGGGTGTCCTTACGGGAGATTTGGATGGTAGTGGCGATATCAGTCTCTTTGATGAGATTACATATACTATTGTCATTACTAATACTGGAAATGCCAATCTCGTAGGTGTCAGAATTGTTGATCCGTTCTTAACTCCTAGTATAGCCACTTGTGATCTTCTTGAACCTGGAGAGACATGTGTATTGGTAGGAGTACATATCGTCAGTGAGTTGGATCTTGCTAATGGGTCCTTTACTAATAATGCTATCGGGACCTCCACCATACCGCCTCTAGAGATGATGGATACATCTGCGATTTCTATACCCCAACCAAGTCATGAGATGGTCAAGTCATCTCCGATCTTGTTATCGGATAATGATGGAAGTATGGACATCAGTGCAGGAGATGTACTAGAGTATACCATCACTGTCGTAAATACTGGTACTGCCAACCTAACCAACGTGGTTATCTCTGATCCACTATTAACCCCAAACAGCGCGACTTGTGCACTTGTCCTGGCCGGCGAGTCTTGTGAACTTGTTGGTACATATGTGGTGTTGCCATCTGACTTAGGTGGTATAATCAACAACACAGCTTTTTCGCGAAGTGATCAAACTGATCAACAGATGGATAGCCACGATCAGGCTGTGCCTAATCCCAATATAGAAATTGAAAAGTCTGAAGGCGTATTATTTCAAGATAATGATGGTAATGGAGTCATATCTGCAGGAGACATTCTGCAATATGAAATTGTTGTTACTAATATAGGAACTGCCAACCTTACCAATGTTTTAATTACAGATGATCAGATTACACCATCATCGATAACATGTGATTTCCTAGAGCCACTTGAAACTTGTGTACTGATAGGAACTTATGTTGTGACACAAGCTGATATGGATCTAGGTTCGATATCTAACTCTGCAAGTGGTATTAGTGATCAAACCGATCCAGTTGTCGATAACACCTTTACAATTCTACCTTTTATACCAGGATTGTCAGTTGACAAGAGTATCACAGGATTGGGTGTACTTGCCGGTACTAACATCGATCTGGTTGATCCTTTAGATACAATCTTTTTTGAGTATGTAGTTACTAACACAGGATTAGTCACTATGACTGAAATCGTGATCGATGATCCAGGGCCAACATTCGGAGGTTTTTCTGGTACTAATTCATTATCAGATATCACCTGTGATGCTAGCATCCTCTTACCAGGCGAAACTTCTACATGTACTGCTTATTACATCATCAGCCAAGTAGATTTTGACAACTCTGTTGGTCTAACTAATGGAGTGGCTAATGAAGCAAACTCTATAGGGTCAGATCCACGTAATGATATTTTTGATTCAGAAATCGATATTGCTACAGATAGTGTGCCTGCCTCACCTGGGATACAATTAGATAAACAATCTGGTGATATCGTAGATACTAATGGAGATGGTATCTTATGGGTGGATGATGAAGTTGTCTATTCTTTTTCTGTGACGAACACAGGTAACACTGTATTGAATGATATCGTGATTAACGACCCACTCATCTCAGATACTATCCTATGTCCTATGACTTCGCTTCTCCCAGGAGAATCGATGGTTTGTACCGCTGTGTATGTCCTGACCTTAGAAGATGGAGAAAATGGTGCCGTATGGAACGAAGCATCAGTAACTGCTATAGATCAGACAGATCTGAATGTAGAAGATGCTTCTGAAGATCATCTTGATATTCCATGTCCATCTGTCACATGTCGAGCGAACATAAATGTATCTATAGCCCCTTCACAAGAATTTGAGTTGACACCAGAGACAGTTGGCTTGCCAAGTGGATTTTTGTTGGTGCTTCGCGATGAAAATGGTGATATCATTCCTGAGAATATTATTAACTGTTCGTTTAGTGGTGTCAGTATTATATATGAAGTAAGTCATCCGTGCAGTCCTTCTGTTTGTTGGGGTAATCTCAATATAGAGGCTAAAGGTCAGCCAGAGCCAACATCATCTTTTAGAGAGCTGACCTGTGGAGAAGATTTTCCTAACCTTCCGACGATTACAGAACTACAAGACGATGTTGCAGGAAGAGGATGTTTTGGAAGAATAGACAGATTTGTCGAAACAACTGAGATAGATGGCGATGGATGTGATGGTGAAAGAATAATCAGAACTGTAAGAGCTAACATTACCCTAGATGACCTTGTCACTAATATTTTAATACATACTGATACCGTAGTTTTTGTTCCAGTTGATATCGAAGAGGCTATATGTCCTCAGGGTCTTGATTTTGAAAATGCTGTTGAGATTGCCTGTGAAGATGCCTTGAGTTTTGATGAGCTCACTCCAGAAGCGATTTTTGATATCACTGGAGATATCACGAAGTCTTTCCCTTACATAGATCCTGAAGAAGTAACAACTACGACAGAGGTTTTTGAAGTGATATTAAGAATAGATGATATTGTCACAGATAGTCTGGTTTTCATTAATGGTGATTGGGTTACAGTAGAGGTGATTACAAAGGATACCATCTTTAGAGATAGCATTGTGATTACTGAGGTGCCACTTCTTGTTCCTCTAAGGCCTGGAACTACTTGTAATCTTTCAGTTTCTTTTGATGATGAGATATTTGATGGATGTCTAGGGCCTCAAACAAAAATTAGACGGTCATGGCAAATACTTGATTGGTGCACTGGTGTCCTAGATACATGTTCGCAATGGATTATTGTGACTGACTCCGAAGCTCCAGAGGTGGATGATATTGATGATCTTATGGTAGCTGCTTCTCCGTGGACATGTGATGCTGCGATAGACCTCGTATTACCAGATATATCTGATAATTGTTCGGATTGGACCTTCTTCTGGTCCAGTACAGTTGGAAGAATTGAAGGGGAAACTCTGATGGGCTTAAACCTTCATGATAATACTGCAGAAGTGACTTTGACGGTCATAGATGCGTGTGAAAATATTTCAACCGAATCTTTCCAAGTTATGGTTGTCGATAGTACCGCTCCGGTGGCCACTTCGCGAGATATGTTAAATGTCACCTTGGCAAGAAATCCTGCTGCTGGCGGAGGACAGGCACAAGTGTTAGCTGAAGATCTTAATCAGGATAGTCACGATAGTGACTGTGGGGAGGTAAGCTTCTGTGCGTTGCTAGATGAAGAGTTGCAGCAGCCGATCATAAGAGATGGTATACATCTCACTGATGGTCAAGGTAGGTTACTTTATACACCTGTGCAATGTGAGATCGATGGAGTACTGACATTTACCACTGTAGAAGATAAGACGACAGTGGTTGAAGAGATTCCTTTTGTTGTTTGTAAAGAGGTGGTGAAGTTCTGCTGTGGTGATCTTGGTGAGCATAGAGTAGCACTGATAGTTTCTGACGATTCACCATACTCACCAGATGCTGTCACTTGGTCTTTGGTCAGTGTAGAGGATAAGAGTCGCCCTGTTATTGTATGTGAAGATGTAGTAGCACAATGCGAAGATGATATTCATCCAGATGTGATCGGTTTCCCGACAGTCTTTGATGCTGTCTGTAATAACGGAGAGTTGACCTTTACTGACGAAGGAGATATAGATGGATGTGGCGATGGTGTTATCATGAGATCGTGGTTTGTAGATGGTCTACTTGAGTGTATCCAGCGCATCACTATCTCTAACAGTAGCGCATTTGATCCTTATACCATTAAATGGCCAAGGCACTTTGATGGTGAGACATTTACGGGAGTGAGAAGAGAGTGTGAATTATGGGTAGATCAAGAAGGTGATCCTATTTTAGATCGATCAGGACAGGAGCAATTCAGGATAGTAGAGTTCTCTGAAGAGGTTCCTATGGGAGATCCATATACCTGCTCTTTTGATGAAGTACTTGAGGAGCCCGTTTGGTGTGCAGAAGCATGTAATATTATAGCGGCTTCTTTCGAACCTGTTGAGATTGTAGCTACAGAGACTTGTAAGAAGATCCTGAGAAGATGGACGGTCATCGATTGGTGTACATGGACCGAGAACGAATCAGATGTTGATGACGACAATGATACCGACTCCGATCAGTTTCAGGCAGTTAATGACGAGTGGTTAGATCAAGACGATCCTAGCCAAGCTGGTCTTTGGTTGAGTTCTTTTAGAGAGAGAACCGATACTCCTATTATCAATGGGCCTGATGGTAGCCTCGTTACCAATCTTCCTTGCGAGTCATGTGCTAAGTCAAATCAGCGTGCTGATGAGATCTACTTTAGGTACACAAGTGTAGACGAAGATGGGTTCTATACATGGGACCAAGTTATTGCTGTGATAGATCAGACTCCGCCTCAGATTAGTGTTCCTACGACATTTACTGTAGACATAGAAGGTGGCGCTACTAGCAAGGACGATGACTTTGACCTTTGTCAGGCTTCTGGTACTATAACTGCGATCGGGTCCGATATGTGCGAAAGTATCGCAGTTGGTGATCAGGATTTCATCTGGACGATCCGCGTGTTGAACGAAGCCGGAGCTCAGCTCGGCGATAACGTTACACTACATGGTGATACGATAGAGTTTGATCCTGGCTTTGGAAGAGCAGGAGAGAGTAGAGTAATAGTTTGGACCCTACAAGATGGGTGTAACAATGTTGCTACTGCTAATACAAGAGTGCGGTATCAAGATGTAAAACCTCCTACGCCGATATGCATCCAATCTCTCAGTACAGCTACTATGAGAAATACTGGCTCGACTGTCATATGGGCAAGAGATTATGATATTGGAAGTTTTGACAACTGCGGTGCTGTAGATATCATGTTTAGAGAATCAGATGGATCCTTTGTGCCAGCGCTTGACTTTAATTGTGCCGATATCCCTGATGGTATCAGTGAGACTATCACACTCGAGCTCTATGCCATAGATGAGTCGGGTAACTTCGACTTTTGCAATGTGACTATCCGACTTGAGGATAATCTAGACGCATGTATCGATAGCAATGTGCCAAGTGCAGCGGTTGCAGGCCAGATTCAGACGCCAGAAGGAACTATGATTCCTGATGTCCTTATCCAAGCCAATCTCAATAGACAGACCCTTTCTGATGAGATAGGATCTTACGCTTTCGCAAATCTTCCTATGGCACGAGACTATAGACTATCTGCAGATAAAAAAGGAGACGATGTCTCTGGTGTCACAAGTATAGATCTCGTATTAATACAACGTCACCTTTTAGGTAATGAAGAGATTACTGACCCTTATAAACTCATCGCTGCTGATGTCAATATGGACGATCGGGTGAGTAGTTTAGATGTAGTAGAAATCAGGAGACTGATATTAAATCAAAGTCAAGAGTTTTCATCAGGAAGAAGTTGGGTATTTGTGGATGATGACTATCACTTTGACAACCCTTCTAATCCTTGGCCATTTACGGAAGGAGTGTTTATAACTGATCTATCTAGAGATCTGATGTCTGAAGATATGATAGGTATAAAACTTGGAGATGTGAATGGAAGCCTTGCGCAGACAGGTTCTGCCAAAAATGATAGAAGAAGTGTGGTCTTAAGGGTTCGTGATATTGCTCTAATTGAGGGCCAAGTGTCAACGGTCCAGCTAAGATCAGATTCTGAAACTCAGTTAAGTGCGCTGCATCTTGTACTATCTACAGAGGGTATCGATCTAGTTTCTAAAATAGACGAACAGCAAGATGTAACTCTTTTTGTAGGTGATGATCGCTTCTTAGCTTATACAGGCAGTCAAAAAGAACCACTATCTGAACTTTCATTCCAAGTGAAATCTAATTTTACTGGTAGACTAAGTCAGGCTCTCAGTCTTGATCTCAACGATGAGAGTATCAAAGCTTACGATCAAAATGGGGATGAGTATGATGTCTACTTGATATATGAAGATCTTGACCAAACTCAAGCATCATTATATCAAAACGTACCAAATCCGTTCAAGCAAAATACCAATGTTGGCTTTTACGTCCCATATTCTGGAGAAGTGACCATAGAATTTTATGATGCTTCAGGAAAGTTACTCAGAAAGATAGAGTCTGAATATGAGTCAGGATATCATGAGATAAAGATGACTCAAGATCAACTAGCAGGATCTGGAGTAATCAGCTACAAGATGATCTTCGAAGAGACGACGATAACAAAGAATATGGTTCTTCTTCGATAAAATCTAGGGCTTGTCTTTCAAAAGGCAAGACTATATTTTCCTTCAATTTAGGCGTGTGCTTTCAGCATTCGCCTTTTTTTATTTCTACATGTTCTCACATATTATAAAAATAATACATGTTAAAATTCTCTATATATAAAAATTTATAATATGTGTACCATATATTTACCCTCCAACGTACAGCACTGTAACAACCAAGATTGTTGGTGCTACATATTGAGCACCGGGACCTTTTTAACCAACCTGAACTATGAAGCAAGTAATTGCTTCTGCGATAGTGCTTATACTGTTAGGAACATCTATATATGCACTAGGTCGTGGATTAACGATTCTGTCTATCACGAGTTTATCTGCCAATGGTGATATATCTATATCATCTACCTCCCCTAATTCTCTGGACGTATCTATCGGCCAAGAAGTTGAAATAACCTCAATTGTCACCCATGCAGGCTCAGTACAAGAAGATACTGTCTTATACTGTATCACCGATGTACCCAATGCAACACTGGACATACTAATGGTAGGTGGGGCCGTAGTAGATCTAGAGGCACTTAGCCCTTCTGGCCAATTGTGTTATAACATAGGTCCTATAGCTCCCGGCACGGATGTGACAATAGTTGAAACTTGGACGATAACATCTTGTATGCCGAGTCCTTCCCTTGTCGATCGAAGTATCATGTGCGAGTGCGATGCTAGTCTTAGTTGTGCTGTGAATAACGCTTCTCCATTGACTACTCAGTTTGTAGGAGTGACAGAAGATATGCCTCTTGAACTGACTATTACTCCAGGGATTTCTCCGATTACCACCACGATTTGTGGAGATCCTATCACTTTCCAGTTTACCCTAGAGAATAATTTTCAAGACGATATAGATCTTTCTAATGTTAGGGCACTACTAGATGTACCTGCGGGATACGTTCTTGATAACCCACAGGGCGTCACATTTAATGCCGCGATGGATTCTATCATCATTGGTGATGCTGCATTTGGAGAAGAGATTAGTTTTTCGATGGATTTTTATCCAGAGTGTATTGATGATTTGGCGGGAGTAAATTTCTTTCTTCTGTATACATGGGATGAGCTCTGCGAAGGCCTAGATAACTTTCAATTAAAAGAATCTCCACAAGTTATACCAAGGTCAGTTAGTTTTAATGTTCTCACACCAGCGATAGAAGGTAACCTCCGACCTACTAATGTATTTGATGCTATTCTTGGAGAGTCGGATACACTTAAAGTGCCTCTCACTCAAGCAGGGTCAGGTGAGATAGATTCCTTTCTTTATTATACTATCAATCCTGCTACAGTCGCCATCCAAGATGTTTTGGTAGCCGGTGTATCTCTTGATGTAGCGATGGTCTCCGGAGACACCACGTTTTATTGGGTGGATCCTGCAGCCATTATGAATTCTACACAGGCAGGGCCAAATCCCGGCTTGTTTGAAGAGAATGAAACCTTAGTGCTGTGTGAAGTTTGGACTGGTATAGAGTGCCAATTTGGAACCTTAGATCCTATCAGAAGGGCAGCAAGATTAGATTGCCCTGGAGGGCCTTGTATATTTAGTAACGAGTCTAATACTGGGATCGATTTTGGATTTGCAGCACCTTTACTTGATATTGCTATGTTCGATCCCCTGATTGATCGCCCTGCGTGCTATGCCGATGACCCCACGACATTAGCCCTAGAGATTGTTAATATAGGCAATGCACCAGCAAAAGACATATCCATAGTTATCAATCAAGGTGCTCGCCCAGGAAGTATCATCGGTAGTCAACTGATGTATTCTATAGATGGACCAGGAGGGCCCTTTGTCGCAGCTACTTTTGATAATGAAACCTTAGCCTCAGGAGAAGCTGGAAGCAGTGGCAACTGCTCCACAGGAGCGGATTTGTATAGGGCCTTAACTGCTGACATCATATCTGTTAATCTACCAGCTGGTGATACACTTTTCTTTACCTATCAACTTGACCATGGATGTGATTGTAGAGCATGTATCATTGATAATATTTATGAATCACTCGTTACGAGAGTTGACTGGACTACACAATGCGATGTTGTACTCTCAGATAACGATGACATAGAGTTTCAGCCGTTTGATGCCCGATTACTTGGATTCTTTGAAGGCGAATCGTTCATATCAGGGACAGGGTGTTTTGAATTTCAGATTACTAATGGTAGTGCTACATGGATGAACGCAGATTTCAGAGATGTTTATCCTGATGCCTATTTTGAATCCCAGATCACAGTTGAGTGCGGGTTAGATATTACTTCAGTTCGCCATATTAATAACAATGGTAATGCTACTACTGTCACCAACATAATCTCAAATGATGATAATGGTTTTGGCCTAGATGACGAAGTCATCGTTAGGTCCACATCACAAATATCAGGAGTTATAGAAATCTGCTATCAAGTTGATTGTTCTGAGAAGCCTACAGGATGCCCACAAGTATCTAATGTATCTATGACCAATTTCTTTGTTGCAGATCCATCATGTGTTGCCTCTTGTCAGGCTAATGTGAGTTGCGCTACCAATATTGCGTTTACGTATAATTGTCCACCATGTGGTCCATGTGATGGATTATCGATAAGCGAGTTAGAAGTCAATCGAACTAACTTTTGCTTCCTAGATGCAGACAATGATTTTATTCCCGATGATGGCAGTTTGGCCGATGCTACCACAGCTAAAGCCAAGCGATTTGTGCAAGGAGATACTCTTGAGGCTTTCATGACAGGTGTCGTGAATGCCAGTACCATCACCAACTTTGACTTTGCATTTTTAGAGTTTAATGTCCAGACAGATCAGTTTTCTATTCTGGGTGGAGAATTTACTGTTATTGATGCCAGCGATGGCTCTATGAGGGTATGTAATGCGCTTTCGCAAATGGCCATTGACTCACTATATATTACTGACTTATCACCAGCAACTCTATCGTCTCTTGCGTGTTCTGATTTTGACGGTTTTACTTATGAAGATGGTGATAGTCTCATTTTGACAGTGAGGTTTGCGCCTAAAGATCCCCTTTTCAATGTTTCAAGTGCTCCAGTAGTTTATAATCCATTCTGGTACCTAAGTGATGATGTATACGACCTCGGCACAAGATATCGGTGTAACTTCTTGCTAGAAACACTGAATCAAGTTGGGATTAGAGAAGTAGAACAAGTTTTCATTGGAGGGCGTGACTTCGGAGGATGTGACGTATCTAATTTTGTAGTTCGTGAGTTACTTACCTATGGTAGCTCAGGATTTGATGAATTTTGTAATGAGATCAGGAGCCCCGGTATACCTGAATCTTACACCTTCATAAAACCTCCAGAGTTCGAATACGCACTTGACGAGTTTGGGGTTGTCCTATGGCAGCGCCTAGGTCCTGATACAAGAGTTGTTGATCAAGAAGATGGTGGTATACCAGCTACATTTTTTGTGGAGAGCGGTGACACGCTTACATTTCTCGTCCAAGATTACCTCGAATCTCTTGGAGATCCGCGTATTACTGATAAGGGTATAGATGGCGGCTTTGATATATTCTTTTACCCTGGTGTAAGAGGTAATTGTATGAGTATCATAGACGATTACGAAGCAACCACTTCTTTCATAGCAGACGTAGATGATGTTGTTTTCTGCCAAGATCAGTTCATAACAGATCCAGTAACAGAAACTTTCTCATATACAGGAGGGCCTATACTAAGTGTATCTACTACAACACCTGTAGTTGAGATATTCGAATCTTTTGCCTGCGTCGAGATTTCATTGAACAATATTACTAATATCAATGCACCTTTCTCATGGCTGAATATAAACAGTCAGACAGGCGGATTAATAGTTGCAACGGTTACAGAGACTACCGGAGGTATGTCTACTGTGATAGATCCTACAGACTTTGGTATGTATGAGATTGGTACCACCGATCAGTTGAGTGAAAGAACCTTTGAGATATGTGTTAACATTTCTGACTGTGATCCTCAGACATTGAGTTTCGATGCTGGTTGGGATTGTATAGGATATCCAGTTACAGTTGTAGAAGCTACTTGTAGTAACCCTTCCATTATTGATTTTGTGACGATACCTGGTGATATAGCAGGAGAGATTGTTAAGCCAAGTGGAGAACTTTCTATTCCCCTATGTAGTGAAGTATGTTTTATTCATAGGTTTTCAAGTATTCGGTTAGGAAATGTTAAAGATATCGAGTTTGAGTTTACGCTCCCACAGGGCATGACCTATGTGCCAGGTTCATTTGAGATAGGGTACCCGATACCTTTTGTCGGTGATACCACATGGGTCTTTGTAGAGGATCCGATTAACACCTTTGGCAATGAATGGGATATAGGAGTGACCGCTCTTGATCAAACTCTTGATTCCATCGGGTTGATAGGAGCACTAGGAGCATCTGAAAATCTCAATGTAGTTCTTGTCCGATGGAATGCCATTACTGACTGTTCCTATTCATCCGGGGCTCGTGCGAGATTCCGCACGATGGCTAAGGATGCTTGTGATGATCCATTGTTACCATTTAATAGCACTGGACCAAAGATGTTTATCGACAATGCTATCCCAGAGTACAATGTTGATATACAATTAGATGATATAACTCTTAACCCATGTAATAACGATCAAGCCAATGTGCAGATCGCTATGGAGATAGATGCCCCACCTTCAATAACAACATCTGGAAGTGATTCTATTAAAATAATTTTTCCTCAAGGCATAAACTATGTTGCAGGTTCATATGCTGCTCTGCTAAATGCTAGTACCTCTCCTCCTATTATCAATAATGTTGGAGGGCAGACTCAGTTAGTTTGGCCTACTAATCCTGGACTAACAGATGGAGATCAAATTGTATTTGATATAGCTATAGATTCTGAAGATGTAGGACAAGCATGCGGGAGCCATAGCATGGTTGTTCAGACTTTCTCTAAAGCCAATGTAGTCTGTGAAGCAACGATGATGAGTTGTAACATAGATGTCCTTAGTGGAGAAGACGATATCAACATTAATATCGAAAAGCCAGATCTTACCATAACAGATGTAGATCTCCAACTGATGACTTTGCCACCCGCAGGTGGCACGTTAGCATACTCTTTCAAAATCCAAAATGACGGAAGAGTGCCTCAGCAAACTTCTAATGATCTTGTTATTGAGCTCTACGAAGATGTTGATATGAATGGTTTGATAGACACTACCGTGGATATGCTAGCAGCTACTATCACTGAAAATATCTTCATCGCAGCTAATGGTATGACTATGGTCATGGGCGAGATACCATTGCCCCCAGCAGGTCTCTGCAAAGTACTCGCGGTTATCAATCCTACAGCCACTTGTGCTTGTGACCTAGACGCATCTAATCAATCAAGAATAGAAGTGGTCAATAACTTCGTAGAAGATATAGGTATCTGTAGTGGCGATATAGTATCTATCGGACCAGGAGCCATCACAGATTATGATTATGAGTGGATCAGCATCAATGGATCTAACCTTGGTGCACTGAGTTCTACTACTTCTACACCACCTGATTTCACTTTCGTAAATACTACAGGTACGGATATAATTTGGGAGTATGCGCTTCGGACTTCATTTGGTAACTGTTTTACTTTTGATACAGTTCAGGTAACAGTCTTTCCTGAGACGATGGATAACGTTACTCTCTCCGCTTGCGAAGGTGCGTCTATCATGCTTCCTGGACCACCTACTGGAAGCAACTTTCTTTGGTCTCCTGCTACTGGTCTTGATGACCCGACTGACCAATTTGCCACTCTAGACCCTATCCCACCTGGTACATCAGTTTATACCATTACCTACACAGATGATGATGGTTGTTCTGCGACTAAACTGGTGGGCATCAATGCCATCGCATGTGCACCCAACACTGCGATAGGGGATACAGTTTGGTTCGATTTTAATGAGAATGGTATCCAAGACCTAGGAAATGAAGTAGGCATCCCTAATGTAACCGTACTTCTATACAATGCAAGTAATACGTCTTCTGGTAACCACATAGCAGTTGCTATGACGGATGCTGATGGATTCTACGTATTTGATGGACTCGCATCTGGCAACTATATCATAGAGTTTCTTTATCCTCCAGGATTTGTTCCAACAACACAAGATACTGGAGCCGATGATGATGATAATGATGCCGACCCTGTCACAGGGCTCACTGGACCTTACTTTTTACCTAACGGTATATTTAATCAAACTGTAGATGCCGGGTTTATACCGGACTGTAGTCTCGATGTCCGGATAGAAGATATAAGTGAATGCATGCCCGTAGGTGACGGCCATCAACGTGAGGTGATGGTCTGTATAGACTGGACCAATGCTGTTTATACAAGTGACTTTTTAGGTGGAGTTGATACGATTACACTCGAAGTTCTTGGACAGACATTTATGTATGAGATCACAGAATTGTCAGGGGATACTTGCCAACTCGTGATCATGCAAGAAACGATGACTGCGGATATCATTGCTGAAGTATCGCTCAACTTAGACCCTGATTGTGTCGCATCGGTTATAGAACCAGATGTAACAGGCTGTATTTATGATCTCGCATTGATCAAAGAAATAAACTCCTTCGGACCTTTTGCATACGGTGATATTATACCCTTTGAGATTACCGTAGAAAATCAAGGAGCCCAACCCCTGACAAATATTAAAATCAATGATTTTCTTC
>CAYYBR010000053.1:0-20550 GCA_964470035.1 uncultured Saprospiraceae bacterium | reverse complement strand
GTATAATACTAAAGATATGATAAATCCCCACCTCTCTGATGTATTTACGAAAGTGAGACCTATTTTATCACTTACGTAAATGCTAGCTGATCGGCCAGCTTCTGGACCTCCTGTTGTAACTCCTCGACGCGTGTCATGACATCTTTGGCAAAGTTATTATCTGATGACTCACCAAATGAAATGGCAGCCACGAACTCCCAGATTTCATTGACTTCCTGGAGGTGCATGCTGAATGGGCGGTACTTCGGATTATCGGAATGCAGGTGGAGGGTATGGTCCTCGACAGGATCGCGATATAGGCGCTTGAAGACGATGCCTTCATCACGCGAAAGCAGGATGTACCTCTTGCCCTCTGTCATCCGATCAGGAGACGATAGGTATCTGCCGATGACATAACTGCCATCACCATAGGGCGGCATCGAGTCTCCCTCGATCGGGAAGGCGCGACACTTGCCATGTAACTCTCTAAAAGGGAGAGCCATACGGTCGAGCGACTCTATGAATCCCGGATCACTATACATACCAGTATATCCAGCTTGGGCGGCATGGGGTACTACCTCGATGACATTCTCACCTTGGTTATCTACCTGTATAGGAAGAATGATGCCACCAGTTTTTTCTTTTACAAGGCGGTGGTGATCTATCTTCTCGAGATCTGCAGTAACGAGCATATCTACTGATATACCAAAGTACCTGGAGAACTTCACAGTGAGCTCGAGCGAAGGCTCATTAACGCCTCCTTCATACTTGGCTAGACTGGCTCTACTGATGAATAACTTGTCAGCCAATGCTTGCTGAGAGATGCGCTGCTTGGTGCGCAAAGCCTTTAGGTTATGGGGTAATCGGATCATTGTTCGTATTTGTCACACAAATATATTGATTAAATGTGACAAATACTACCATCTTTGAATTCGATTGTTGTGATCAACTGATGAAACCACTTGAGTAGACTCCTCTCCGACCAGAAGGATCAGGCAGCTATAAAGATAGAAGCCTTCAACTCCCGCCAGCTTATCAGGTAGAAGGCGGGAGTTGAGCGGAGGAGCCTCATCCCGACCAACTATATTTTTCAGTAGACACCAAAACCAAGTATCATGACCCAGTCACAAGTAACCAGCAAAGCAAGCGTAAGACAACTTATCTCTGATCTGCTTCCACCAGATCATGTATCACTAAGTACTAAGCGCATCAGATTTATCAAAGGGCAGGGAGTCCTGCTTTATGATGATAACTATGTAGTAGAGATATACGCACCATATGCGCGTACAGAAGACTATGAGTTTTTCGCCGTACAAAGACATCACGGACGCATAGAGCAGATGTCCACATACTATCAGAAGCTACCAGTACTACAGTATAATGATGTACGTGTAAGCGAAGGTATGCGAGAGAAGTTTAACGAGGCGATCTTCCAGTACATGCCTGCACAGCAAACTGCTAAAGAAACTGTTATGAAGCCAGCACCTAAAGTTGAAAGAAGATGGTTCTATACTTCTAAAGTGAGGGGAGCTGCCTAAAGACATCATAATCTACTCAAATTAGGTAGAGGGGTCACATTTAGTGGCATATGGACACAGACATGTAGGTATTTCATGTTGCAGATGGGAGAATCATCTTTACAGCACAAGTACAAAGACCCATGTCAAAAGTCAAAAAGAAGTGCTGTAAGAAGTTTAAAAAGAAGGGCAAGTCTAATTGTAAGCGCTGCCCTATGATCTGCAAGTCTTGCAGTTAGATCTAGATTCTCTCATACTGAGCATAAATTCCTTCGGTCCGAAGGTGCCTTTCATGGACCCCGTAAGTTGGCTCTAGAACTTGGTCAAAACATCGGTAGATCTGAGTCGATCTACTACTCTTCAACTACACCATAAACAGAAACATCAGAGACCAGATTGGGTCAAAAAAACTAAGTTCTGTCATACATCACCCTGAACTCTCTAAATCTAGTACTCTTCCCTTTTGGGGCTGTCTTTCTTGCTGATTATCAGGTGGTTACATTCATTAGGCGCCCTACCTAATTTGGGTATGAAAATCTAAATTTTAGCTTGACGTAGCAGTTTGTTGTTCAGTTACATTTGTTGTGGTCATAGCGTGTGTTATCCATCGCTTTGACTTAATGAATTGAGAAGAAAGAACGGATTGTATATGACCAAATTATTATTGAAAGCACTACTAATAGTGATTGTTTTATTCACTGTTTCTTGCAGTGGAGATGTATGTGAAGATATAAGTATACCTCTTGGGTTTACTTGTGAAGATGGAGAGATCACGTGTAGTACAACTTGTACCACTGGTGAAGTTCTTTCAGTGGATTGTCAGTGTATAACTGATGCGACACTCATAACTCCAGATCCTTGTATCACTGTGGCATGCCCTACGGGTACAGTAAAGGAGGCACAAACCTGTAACTGCATAGAGATCATGCCTGTCAATGAGATAGTACCCGATCAATCTGCTGGATTCTTAGCAAGTAATCTCGATGCATTTGGAGAGGTAGATCTTGGTGGTTTCGAAGTTCCTTCATTCTATGATTTTGAAGGAGTATTAGGGCCAGCCTCATTTAATGGGCAAATAAGACGAATCGCTCAGCTCAGTGAGATAGTTTCTGTTACCAGAGATGAACCCATAACTTTTGATATCGCAGCTGCACTGCGTAATGAGAATCGTGATCAGTTTACGACAGAACTAGCAATCGGTAACTCTGACATTAGAACAAAGATCGATGAGTTAAATTTTGATAATGGCAATAGTTCTGTGGCCGATCAATTCGAAGAGTTGGCGGAGATGTTTGTGGCTTCAAGTGAGAACTTTGCAACTACGGCGCAAAATGGAGTGGCTGGTATCATCACGACAGGAGGCACTAGGCGACATGTAAGTGCTAATGGCCTCGAGTATGCACAGATCCTTGAGAAAGGACTTTTTGGACCGCTCCTGTATGACCAAATGGTGGATGATTATCTGAGACCATCACAATCTGGTCCTGACAATCCAGCTGGCAACAATGAATCAGCAGCACTTAATAACTATAGTAGCCAAGGTACTGATAGACAGCACAGATGGGATGAAGCATTTGGGTATCTGGGTGCTAATCCGATGACTTACCCTAATCCAGCTAATAGCTCTACGGGAGACGGTGATTTTATGGCCAACTACATATTCGATTTTAGTGATGAGACAGAAGCAGCGTTTGGTATCAATCTAGCTGAGCGTATCATGGATGCTTTCATATTGGGTAGATCCATTCTTAAGGCAGGAGAAGGATTTGGTCCGAGTAATGAGACTACTAATGAAGCAGCTCTTGAAGCGGCACGTCAGGATATCAAGTTGTATGTAGAGGCTGGATTAGCTGCTGCGGCATTCCATTATCTCAACCTTGCGATTTCTGATATAACAGAAGAAGACAAACTACATCACCTTTCTGAGGCCTACGGTTTTATCTACTCGCTATCTCATAATTCTGAAGGACGATTGAGCGAGACTGAAGCATATGATGTACTTCAAGAAATCGGTTGGCCAAGTGACAACTCTACTTTGACTGGTATCTACGATATCAATCTGTGGGAAATAACAGATGCTCAGATGGAAGCTGCAAGAGTAAGACTTAATGGAGCATTTCCGGGATTTATCAATGTACCATTCTAGCATAAATAAAATATAATCAGATGATCAGGAGTCTTTGGAAGATCGGTCTTTTATCAGTGTTGGTTTTTTCACTTGTCATGGTTGCTTGTGACTCAGATGAGCCAGAGCCACCGATCCCAACTATAGATCCAAATCCAGACCCTGGTATGGATCCTGACCCTGACCCTGATCCTGAACCAGGACCGGTAGAAATTAATATCACAAATCTGCTAGCTAATCAGATAGATGAGATCATAATTCCTACTTATCAATTGTATCAGGAAGAACTGGACATACTATTGACCGAGGTCGAATCTTTTGTTACCGATCTTACGGTAGATGAAAAACCACAAGGAGATGCTGGGTTGGAGGACGTTAGAGAAGCTTATGAGGCATCATATATGGCATATCAGGCAGCAGCAGTTCATAACTATTTTGCCACAGCTAATAGTGACCTTGTCAACACAACTAATTTGTATCCTATAGATCTATCGCAATTAGATGAGTTTATAGCTGAAGAGGCTTTTAATTTTAGTGTAACCGCTCAGCGACGAGCAAATGGTTTTCCCGCACTTGATTATTTGCTTTATGGCAATGACGATATTCTAGCTTTCTATCAGGAAGATCCTCGAAGGCTGACCTTCCTCCAAGCTCTAGTTACATCTATGAAGGAGAGAGCGGATCTCTTAGTCGACAACTGGACAGGTTCTTTAAGACAAGATTTTATTGATAATGGAGGAGTAGAACTAGGAAGTTCTGTCAGTGTACAGTTGAATAGTAGTATAATCTACTACGAAGAACATGTCCGTGAGAATAAGGTGGGCATCCCGATTGGTAGATTAGGCCCTAACGACACACCTATCGAACCAGATGCAACAAAAATAGAAGGGTTCTATCAATCGCTTCGTGAAGATATTGGTGATATCTCGCTGGCCTTGTTACGTGCTTCGATAGAAGAGATGGAAGATATTTATCTAGGCACTACATCTTCAGGCGAAGATGGCATAGGCTATGAAGATCTTTTGCTAGAAAGAGATCAATCTTCCATAGATACAGATATACGTGTACAGTTTCAGGAGATCTTTAATCAGATAGAAAATAGAACTGATATATCTGGAGACGACGAATTGTATAATAGCATACAAGGCCTCATTACACTTTATAAGTCGGATTTATTTCCAATACTGAATGTACAGGATGCAGATGGTGCTAATGATGGCGACTAGAGTAATAGTGATGACCTTATATTTTTAATAACGAGTAAATAAATAAGGCACCAGTAGTTGGTGCCTTTTCTTGTTTCTATGATAACCAAATCCTTCCAAATTAATGATTGGCTTTTTGCTAGGGTATCTATTGCGCCCTTGGTAGTCTTTCGGATTGTATTTGGTGTCCTGCTTTTGTACAGTAGCTATCGAACCTACGAGATGGGGTGGATAGAAGAACTTTATATAGACCCTTCATATCATTTTGGATTTTTCTCATGGTTGACCCCTCTCGAAGGAGTAGGTATGTACATCATCTTTGGCATGCTTACTTTATGTTCGCTGGGTATTATCCTTGGATGTCTTTATAGATTTAGTGCTACTCTATATTTTGTACTTTTTATGTACGTAGAGTTATTAGATAAAACATATTATCTCAATCACTACTATCTGGTTACACTCTTGACTTTCTGGTTAATTTGGGTACCTGCACATCATTGGCATTCTGTAGACGCTAAGTTGTTCCCTCAACTCAGATCTACTACCTGTAGCAACTGGCACATACTGATCTTTAGAGTCCAGTTGTCGATTGTGTATTTTTTTGCTGGCCTTGCCAAAGTGAATCCAGACTGGCTTTTTAGGGCTCAACCCATGGCTACTTGGTTGCCGGGAAAGCATCAACTCCCCATAATAGGGTCGATCATGCATCTAAAGGAGACTGCATTTTTATTTAGCTGGGTAGGGTGTGTTTATGATCTTACTATTTGGATCTTTTTATGGATTAGAAAAACAAGAGTACTCGCATACCTTGCGGTGTTGGTTTTTCATGTGATGACTGGCATACTTTTCCCTCGCATAGGCATGTTTCCGCTGATCATGATCACCACGACCTTGATTTTTTTTTCTAGTAATGTCCATGAACGACTTCTCAAGTTGATTGGTGGTGGAATTTCCGATAAAGTAGTTAGTTCCGATTACATTGCTTCAGGATATCGAAGGAGATCCGCTATATCATATGTACTATGCGTCTATCTTGTAATTCAGCTAATTCTACCATTGAGATATTTGCAGTATCCAGGTAATTTATTCTGGCATGAAAGAGGATATCGCTTTAGCTGGCGTGTTATGCTTATGGAAAAAAATGGATATACATCTTTTATAGTAAAAGACCCGGTAAGCAATACACAAAAAGAAGTAGATCAAGCCGAATTTCTTACACCATTTCAAAAACAACAATTGAGATCTCAGCCGGACATGATGATTCAGTTTGCAAAATTTCTTGGAGATAATTTCAAAAATGAAAAGGGCTATGCTCCTGAAGTATATGTAAAAAGCCGACTGTCACTCAATGGCAGGCGCAGTCAGGTCTTCACGGATGAATCACTCGATATTTACGGAAGTAGGAATCCTCTCAAAGATGGGTGGATTCAACCATTTAATGATGATTAATGGGTAGTCGGATCTTTTCCATATTATTTTTCTTGATGCTATCTAGCGTTCTCTCTGCCCAAAGCATAGTGAGATTGTCTGGAGTTGTTGTAGGTCAAAATGAGGAAGTGCTGCCTGATGCTCTTATCCAGATACCGAGTGCAGACTTATTGGTTTATACTGATGAGAAAGGGTTGTTTTATTTTGATTTGGTGCCGAATACGACTTATACAATTCTTATAAAAGAGATCAATAGTGAATTGAAAGAAGAGATGATCACTATTACTCGCGACACCTCGGTGCGGATTGTGTTGAATCAATTGACTAATGAATTGCCTAGTGTTTTTATACAGTCTGATGCCGATGCTTTTGGACTACGACAGCTGCGAGCTATTGAAGCAGGTGGTCTATACGTAGGTAAAAAGACGGAGGTCATAAACATAGAAAAGCTCATTGGTAATAAAGCTGCTAATAACGCCCGACAAGCCTTTAGTAAAGTACCTAGTCTAAACATATGGGAAAGTGATAATGCAGGTCTCCAACTCGATATAGGAGGTAGAGGATTGAGTCCCAGGAGGTCTTCTAATTTTAACATTAGACAGAATGGCTACGATATAAGTGCAGATCCTCTTGGTTATCCAGAAAGTTATTATAATCCACCACTACAATCTGTAAAGCAAATAGAGGTAGTAAGAGGTGCAGGAGCCTTACAATATGGCAGTCAATTCGGAGGGCTTGTGAACTTCAAGCTTAAACGAGGTAGGGTGGAGAAGAAGGTTAATTTTGAAACCCACAATACCTATGGAGCAAATGATTTTATCAGCACTTATACAAGTCTAGATGGACAAATCGGTAATCTTAATTATTACAGCTATGTACAGTATAAAGGAGGATCAGGTTGGCGATCAAATTCTGACTTTGACCAGTTAAACGCTCATGTCAACTCTGAGTACAAATTATCAGAAAATCTTAAGATAGGAGTTGAACTCACTCATAGCAACTACCTGAGCCAGCAGGCTGGAGGGCTTACTGATGAGGTTTTTGCAGTGGATCCTCGAAGTTCCAATAGAACGAGGAATTGGTTTAGGGTGGATTGGAATCTTGGTGCTCTATTATTAGAGTATACACCTTCCAGGAAGGTAAAGTTATATAATAGATTATTTGGGTTAGCGGCTCGAAGGACATCTTTAGGAGTTTTAGAAACTCCTGACATACCGGACCCTTTTTCTAATCGAGATTTGCTCAATGGTGAATTTCGGAATATAGGAAACGAGACTCGTCTAGTGATATCTTATGATAGCAAATTTGATATCGATAACACTTTGCTACTAGGTGCTCGTGTTTATAGAGGTAGAACAAATTTCAGTCAGCATTTTGGATCGGAAGGTGCAGATGCGGACTTTACGAGAGTTGATACTTCTTTTTTAGATAGAAGGCAATCAAACTTTGATTTCCCTAATACCAACCTTGCCTTTTTTGCCGAGAATGTTTTTCAGATATCCCCCTCGCTCAGTGTAGTTCCAGGTATACGACTAGAGTATATCGCCACGGAGGCCGATGGATTCTTCACTAATACAATTCGGACCAATGCATTTGGTGATTTTATAGAAGAAGAGATCGAGGAATTTTCTCAGTCGCGTAGAACGGTATTCCTCTATGGGCTTGGTCTTTCTCATAAACTCAGTGACACCTATGAGCTGTATGCCAATGCAACTTCCAATTATCGAGCAATCAATTTTACGGATGTCCAGATACAGACTAATGTACAGGTCGTAGATCCTAATATAGATGATGAGAGTGGCTATAGTTTTGACATTGGGGTGAGGAAGAGAGATTTTTCACCATTTTTTGTAGAAGGTGGTCTTTTCTATATCATCTATGATAATCGTATAGGTGAGGTCATAGATGATGGGCTGCGGGTGAGAACTAATATAGGTGCAGCGCGCATATTTGGAGCTGAGCTCTTTTTTGAAGTTGATTTGCTTGCAGCTTTCAAAAAGGAATCTTCCCATAAGTTCAGTGCATATGTCAATGGCTCTGTCAATCGAGGTGTATATACAGATATTAATGATCGAGCACTTGTTGGTGTCAGGTCGGGTAATCGATTAGAAGAGTTGCCTTCATATAATATCAAGGCTGGTGTGACTTATGGAGTCGGTCCATTCGCAACTTCTTTACAATCTACATGGGTTGGTGACCAATATTCTGATGCAGCTAATACAGAGACGGCCTTTAAAGGTGTCTTTGGAGTTGTTCAGAACTACCATGTGTTGGACCTTTCTGGTCAATATCATATATCCGACAATCTTACCCTCTCTTATAGCATCAATAACCTCTTGGATGCATCGTATTTTACCAGACGTGCTACAGCCTACCCAGGGCCAGGTATAATACCAGCTCTGGGTCGTGTGTGGAATACCACTTTGACTTTTAAGCTATAATATCTATTGTGGCAAGTCTTCTTTGTCCTCAGACGAAACAGAACTATACCGAGATCCGCTGGATGACGCAATAGAACCTATACTTAGTTGCGATGAGAAATGCAGCAAAGCCTAGTACTTAGTGGCAAGGCGAGACGTAACATAACCTATGCTGTTCCTCTGCGTTGTATTGCTTCTCCTGGCGTAATACAGAACCAAATCAAGAACTTCTTCTCAATCCTCTTGAGATATGCATCCATGGAAAGAAACCTGATTATGAGTATAATAAGAACTGCGGGTCCAGAAATAGGTCTAGGACCGATATTGTTGACTAATACATGGAGAAAATTCGCCTTTTAAGAAAAAATTATGGCTAAGGCCTTGACTATTAGGGTAAAAGTGTCCTTTATTTGGATAGTGAAGAAAAAGCATATGTACTTTTTCTCTCATATGTAAAAGATTAATTATACCTTCGTTCAAAATAAGAAACGCTTATACGCCAAACATTTACTCTAACTGAATAGACTGAATTTAACCCAATTTCGATCAAAACGATTAGAGTTATGAATGTAAAAACCCTAGGCGACAAGGAGTTAATTAATCTTTATCTAGAAGGAAATCAAAAAGCTTTTGAAGTTCTTCTTACTCGCCACAAAAACAAGATTTACACATCGATTTATCTTTTTGTCAAAGATCATGACTTAGCTGAAGACATCTTTCAAGAAGTCTTTATTAAGATCATAGATACATTGAGAAAAGGAAAGTATAACCATGAAGGGAAATTCCTTCAGTGGGCCATGAGGATATCTTACAACCTCTGTGTAGATTACTTCAGACGATCAAAGCGTAGAACGAAAGTATCTCCATCTGAGACCTTCGATATATTCGATGTCCTAGAGGTGAAGGATGATAATATGGAGACAAGTATTATCAAAAACCAAACCTACTCTAAAGTGCGCAAGTTGGTAGACATGTTGCCGCCGGAGCAAAGAGAAGTGGTGATCCTACGTCACTATGCTGATATGAGTTTCAAGGAGATAGCTGCATTGACAAGAGTCAGTATTAATACTGCTCTTGGGCGTATGCGATATGCTTTGATCAACATCAGAAAACTCGTGGAAGAGCACCACATACAGTTACAGTCATAATCATAAATCGTTTATTAAGACGCCTCGGTGAGGCTAGATATAAGAAGAGGAGTACATCGTGCTCCTCTTTTTTATGCCCTTAAGAATTGTTGATCAATCCAAAAATAAGAGAAGCCGACTCTGAGAGAGCCGACTTCCTTTCACTGCATCAACCAAAAAATACTCTTATATATCTTGAAATAAAGCTATTTCTACCCTGCAATATATTTTCTTTTAAGAGCTCGAGGAAATTCTATTCGAGCAAATAATTAACATAGAATGCATTTTTGATCAATTTTCGTGTGATCAGTAGAGGAAAAGAGGTATACACAGCATTATTAATGAGATGAGTTTACATTTGATAGTGATATGTCTATCTGGCTCTATATACTCTTGATCTTTGGTTTGTCATCTGAAGTGAACAATGAGGATGTCCTTTTGACACATGACATACACATGAGTAGATGCGATATCGACTATAATAAAGAAGCTTCCACCTTAGAGATATCCATCCGGATCTTCATAGATGATCTGGAGTTAGATCTTCGTTCCATGGGACATGACAGTCTTAAGATTTGTACAAAATATGAGCGACCGGAGGCAGAACAGTTGATATTTGATTATCTGAAAAAACACCTCATAATAGAGGTGGATAATGAAAACTACTCTTTGAACTGGATAGGCAAAGAGATATCAGAAGATCTATCTGCAGTATGGTGCTATCTTCAAGTGGATAAAGTCCAACCACAACAATATCTTGATATCACCAATGAAGTATTGCTTTCGATATACGATGATCAACAAAATGTTGTAAAAGTCGTGCTTGAAGAAGAGAGGTCTTTCTTTTTGTTTGATAGAAAAGAGTCGTCAGGACGGGTAGATCTAAACTAATATGATCAAGCTACTTTCGCACTTACTAGTATTTCCGATCAGGGTATATCAAGCGCTTATATCGCCCATATTGAGTGGAGTATTTGGGATGAGATGCCGCTATGAGCCATCGTGTTCGCATTACGTAGCGGACGCTATCTATGAGTGGGGTCCTATCAGAGGTTTATGGATGGGATGCAAGCGAGTGGCAAGTTGTAATCCATACGGTGGATATGGTCACGATCCAGTACCTCCTAATCCCAAAAAAAATAGTCCAGGATAAGTCTATGTTAGAAAGACCAAGAAGAAATAGAAGAACATCAAGTATCAGATCTCTGATACGTGAAACCAAAGTAGGAGTTGACGATCTGGTTTATCCATTGTTTATACAAGATGGTGAGTCTATCAAGGAGGAGATTTCTTCTTTACCAGGTAACTTTCGATGGTCCATAGATACTCTGTTAGATGAGATCGGAAGTTGTCTAGATGTGGGCTTACATTCGTTTGTTCTATTTCCCAAAGTCTCGGATAAGAAGAAAGATAAGATAGGGAGTTATGGACTCAGTGAAAGTAACTTCTATCTAGCTGCAGCCCAGAAAATTAAGGCGACTTATCCACAGCTTACTTTGATAAGTGACGTTGCGTTAGATCCCTATAGCAGTGATGGTCATGATGGGCTGGTCATCGATGGTGTTATAGACAATGATCAAACTATAGACACTCTATCTGAGATGTCTGTACTCCAGGCACAAGCTGGTTTTGATATTATCGGTCCCTCAGACATGATGGATGGAAGAGTAGAGGAGCTTCGAGATGCTCTTGATCACGCAGGGTATGTTGATACCGGTATCATGTCTTATACAGCTAAGTATGCGAGTGGACTATATGGTCCTTTTAGAGATGCCCTTGATAGTGCGCCCGTAGAAGATGAGTCCATACCAAAAGATAAAAGGACCTATCAGATGGATCCTGCTAATAAAAGAGAGGCGATAAGAGAAGCTGACTTGGATACGGCTGAAGGTGCTGATTTCTTGATGGTAAAACCTGCTCTGCATTACCTAGATATCATCCAGACACTAAAAGAAAATTATAGTCTTCCTATAGCTGCTTACCACGTAAGTGGCGAATGCGCCATGCTGATCGCTGCAGCGCAAAAAGGCTGGTTGGATTATGATATCGTCATGCCCGAAGTTTTGTTAAGTATAAAGCGAGCTGGTGCAGATGTGATACTCACTTATTTTGCAAAAGACTTTGCTCAAAAGCAGAAGAGAGGCTAGTTTTTCAATTTTATTACACGCCCATATCCTCTAGCGGAGGTGACCACTTCTGGATCACCATAGTAGTTAACATCTAATTCATGAACTAATGTAGACTCGAGATAGGATGAGCAATGCATCGTAATACTGCCAGTATCAAATCCGCCTTCAGTCATATCAGATCGTACAATTAATGAATCAGTATTAAAAGATAACCCTCTTATCGAGACCCTTCCTTTCGGATTTAGTACTTCTACTTTCTTTGCTTTTCCATTGAGTAGGACCAGAGACCCACCGAATCCAGAGTTAGAGTTGATAAAGGTATTATTAGAAAAAGAGTTTACTGTGATATTTTTGACCTTGCTGTCATTCAAATAGTGAAGATGTAAGTTTTCCACTTCCGTAAATAATTCACATAGACCTGTTCCTTTCAAATAGATATCCAATTCTTTTCCTCGTAGTACGTGCTTTTCCCAATCCTCAGGTTTGTATCTCTGCGTTCCATCCAGATCGCTTCCATATGGCTCAATCGGGATTTCGAGTCTGCCAGATCGTTCTAACGTGATTGATTTTAAGTTCGCAGCCCCCACTCGTGCAAGGAGAGCATAATCGTCGTTCACCCTTACAACTGATGTATCGTTGTCAGGTAAAAGTCGTGTTATATAGAGCGTATCATCTTGAATGTTTATATCAAGGTATTTTTTGGCTCCTTCATATCCATCAACGACTACATGATCTGATATTCTTGGATTGAGCTCAACCATAGTGAAGTCAGTTACTAAGTGTTGATAGGATGCTTGGATAGTATCTATAAAGTAATCTCCAGTACCCACCAACCACACGTTTCTTCTAGGCATTGGATTCTCTTTTAGATTGTGTGCTATAAGCTGACCCTTGTATATGGATAGTCCTCCAAGGGCAAGAAAAGAAAGGAGCAAGAGGGTAGAGCTTAGTTTTCTTCTTTTCATCATGATTGGCTTGAGAAGTAGTTTGATATGTCTATCTGAAGCATACTTACTATTTTTTGTAAGTAAGGTATCTCCATACCTTGCCCTTTTATCCAAATCTTTTCTAATATCTGAAAAACGATATGGTAAGTGATCTGCTTATATATGTGCCTTAGTGTCCTAAACTCCATTTAAGATTCCATTTCCTTGAACTTAATATAAGACAGAAGAAGACCTAATGTCGATAGAAATGATAGTACATATTTATTTCTAAAAAAAACGTCGAAGAACATATAGTCTTTGACTGAAGTAGACATGTTAGTTCCATTAATAAAGTCCTTTATAGACGTTAAACTTTGGATTGTCAAGTCTTCATTCAATCCTTGCTCTGAGTTCAAAAGTATAATGCTCAGGATCATCACGATATTGTAGATAGAGGCAACAACTACCATAGCAAGTATAGCTTTGGCTAGACTCCATTTTTTAAACCAGATAGAGAAGGCAAAAAATATCCCTTGTAAAAGTATGGTAGTTAAAATGTTAGGCCAAAGAAAGGGGTCAAATACATGGACGGGTACTTGATAATATTCATCTACTTGCGGCCAAAGCTGCGAGAGCCATATGAATACTTGGTACATAAAAGTAAGGCTCAAGGGGATGACAACTAAGGCGATGATCACCTTAGCTAGCCATTTTTCTAATGTCGAAGAGGGTAGTGATAAGTAAAAAGTTCTACTTGTTGAATTAGAATACTCAGAAAATGACAGACTTGTAATGACACACGATAGAAATAAAATGAATTGTGGAAACCACTTAAAATGAAATTTATTAATGTCTATATCTGGAGTAGTGTTGAATAGCTGTGTGTTGGAAATCCTTGAAGAAATAAATTCGGCTGCTCTAAAATCTTTATTGAAATAGTGAAATGTAAGTATGACGAGCGCTATGAGAATAAGCATAGCGTAAGTCTTCCACTTTAGTCTTAAGTTGAGCAATATTTGAAAGATTAATCTATTTAGGTTGATTGTCATCCTATGCAAATACTTGATTGATGATTTGTCCTTTTGTAACTATAGCGTTAAAAAGAACCTCTAGATCAGGCTCGAAAGATTCTAAGTTTTGCTTTGGACGTATATGTAAAAACCCTCCAGGCACTCGCTCTTTGTAGATCACACCTTCTTCGGACAGTGAATTGCGATCAAGCGAAAAATGCAAATAATCAAGTATAGACTGTATACTTTGATTAAAGATAATTTTGCCATCTTGGATGACGATGACATTGTCGATAAGGCTATGTAAGTCCCTTATCTGATGGGTAGATATAATGAATGTTCTCTCGTCTGTTATAATGTGTGAGAGGATCTTTCTAAACTGTTTTTTTGAAGGTATGTCGAGCCCATTAGTAGGTTCATCCATTAATAAAACCTTGGTCTCAGTAGCTAGGGCAAAAGCGATCATAACCTTCTTGCGTTGGCCCATCGACATGCGACCCAAGTGTGAATTGCGCTCGAGCTCAAATTCATTTAGAAACTTGAGAAAAGAGTCAGTCCTGAATTTTGGATAGTATGGACTATAGCGATCTATGAATTTCTTGACACTGATATCTGGTGTATAGACCTCTTCGGCGAGTAAGAAGCTATCCTGTAGAAATGATACACTACGGGCATCTGGTGTAGAACCATTAACAGAGATTTTTCCATTATGACTATAGCGCAGACCTTGTAGCAGATGAAGTAGTGATGATTTGCCAGCGCCATTCAACCCTAGTAGACCATGGATTTGTCCGCTTTCTATCTCTAAATCAAGACGATCGAAAAGTAGCTTGTATTGATCATAACCAAAGCTGATATTTTGGAGTGTTATCATACGATAGTATTGGTGGATTAATGTACTAGTACGTAAAAGAATAACAAACAAAAACAGGTCATTTTATCATAGCAGCGCTTAACATTTGCCTTGAGCGACCTGATGAGAGAATAAGAATTAGTTACTTTAGTCAAAAAGGACATAAAGTAGATGAAACAGAAGAAGACATCTTTAGAATCAAGAAGAGGTTTTATCAAGAATAGCTCACTTGCAGTAGGTTCGTTTTTCATAGTACCTAGTCATGTGGTGACTAAAGGGCATATCAAACCTAGTGATCAACTGAACCTTGCTGCTATAGGTGCCGGAGGTAAGGGAACCAGTGATATAAGACACGCATATAATAATGGAGCGAATCAAGTCGTAGGTCTTTGTGATGTGGATGCCAACATGGCAAAAAGAAGTATTGAGGCCTTCCCTCAAGCTCAGTTTTATAAGGATTTCAGGGTGATGCTAGAGGAGATGCGGGGTGATATCGATGCAGTTACGATATCAACTCCTGATCATACTCATGCAGTGGCTGCGATGGCTGCTATGGACCTTGGTATGCATGTCTATGTCCAGAAGCCGCTCACTCACAATATATACGAAGCTCGACAGCTCACCCTAGGTGCTCGAAGAAATAAAGTCGTAACTCAGATGGGTAATCAAGGTGCCTCCCATCCAGCACAGCAACAAATGATGGATTGGTATGAAGATGGTGTTATAGGTAGTGTGGATGAGGTATATGTCTGGACGAATCGACCTGTATGGCCACAAGGCATACCTGTTCCTTCTGATAAGAAGGAACTTCCGAGTCATTTGAGTCCAGAAGATTGGGATCTCTTTATAGGTCCAGCAGCGATGGTTGATTATCATCCTCTTTATCACCCTTTTAAATGGAGAGGTTGGTGGAATTTTGGTACTGGAGCTCTTGGTGATATGGGTTGTCACTTGATCGATACTCCATTTAGGATTCTCGGGTTGGGATATCCGCAAGAGGTAGAGTGTAGTGTAGGTCAAGTTTTTACGAGGGATTGGGTTCCTGAGTATATCCCAGATGGTTGTCCACCATCAGCAAGTGTACAAATCAAGTTTGGAGCGACGGATAGAAACCCTGTTCCTCTTACCTTTAACTGGTCGGATGGAGGCATACGCCCCTTTCACCCAGACTTAATCCCAGCCGATGATTTCTTAGGAGAAGAGGGTAGTGGCAATGGGGTAATGATGATAGGAAGTAAGGGGATTATGACATGCGGCACATACGGCACTGGACCACAGGTATATCTCAAAAACGGTGATAAGCTTACGATGCCGGAAGACTATGATTCAGGTAATGCATTCATAGAGTATCCAGAGAGTGGTCATCAGGTTTCGTGGACTGAGGCATGTAAGGCAGGATACGATTCAAAAGAACACCTTGCACTTACTTCTTCTTTCGACTATAGTGGCCCGTTAACCGAGACAGTCTTGATGGGTAACCTTGCGATCAGAAGCTATATCACGAGTACTGATGCTGGGACTACAGGGCGAAAGTCATTTGGAGGTAGAAAGAAGCTGCTTTGGGATGGTGAAAATATGAAAGTTACAAATTACGATGAGGCTAATGAGTTCGTCTCTAGACCTTATCGAGAAGGTTGGAAACTAGTATAGTATGGATATAAAAAATAAGGTTGTTGTGATAAGTGGTGCTGGCTCTGGTATAGGGAGGGCGAGTGCGATAGGCTTCGCTAAGAAAGGGGCATCACTTGCTATATCAGATATAGATCAGAACAGAATCAAGGAAACTGTAGAACTCCTCCAGAAATATAATGTAGATGTCCACAGTACTGTCTTGGATGTGCGAGAGTGGGATAACTGGCAGTCATACCGCAAGGTGGTATTAGATCATTTTGGACATGTCGACATTGTGTTAAATAATGCTGGTGTGACCCTTGGTCCTTTTACAATAGAAGAGGTACCTATTGAAAAATTTAAGTGGGTCATGGATATCAACTTTTGGGGCATGGTATATGGAACAAAGGTTTTTCTTTCAGATCTTAAGTCACGGCCTTCTGCTTGTGTAGCTAACATATCAAGCATCCTCGGGCTAGGAGCCATATCAAATCAAGGTCCTTATTGTTCTTCTAAATTTGGCATCAGAGGTTTTAATGAATCTCTCCGTATGGAAGCGCTGGCAAACTTTCCTCATGTCAATGTACTTTCTATACATCCAGGAGGGATACAAACTCGCATAGCTAGAGATGCAGACTGGGGCGATCAGGATGTAACCGAAGAACATAAAAATCAACAAGCAGATGAGTTTGAGAAGTCATTTATCAATACTCCTGAGTATGCAGCAAATGCTATCATCACGGCCATCGAAAAAGACAAGACCCGCCTACTTATTGGCAAAGATGCCAAAGACATGTGGCGGATGATTCGTTGGTTTCCAGTTAGCTATACGAAGATGTTCTACAAGCGAATAATCAAGGACCTTGAGCTGAATTAAAAAGAGAAAGGCCATAAAGGCCCTTCTCCAAACAAAATCAATCAACTTACTACTCGCTTATCCTCGCACTGTATCTGACTGAAAAGAAACAGGGATGATGTATATCTTATTGATTTCTAGATCATTGTTCTTGATTCTTGAGTAATTCAAGTGATTCTTAATCTTTTGATCCACTCGCTTGTCATCAGTTTGAAGGACGATGATTTCGTCATCAGCGTTGATCATAAATTGCACTTTGATGGTTTCGTCATCCATAGCGGATACATCAAAATTGATGTCTTTGATTAGCGCTTCGATCTCCGCTACAGCACTTGAAGTTGATTTCACTGTATGCATGTTTGTCGTAGCAGTTGCTGAGATAGAAGTAAGTAGGACTACAGCACAAAAAAGGATTGCATTTTTAATTTTCATGGTTAAAATTTAGGTGTGATAAAATCTTTAAGTCTATTCATGGCATACTTATCTCATCTGACAAGAGTCCTTGAATAGTTAATAAGCTGTAGTAAGTTGTTGACATCCGAGGCTTTCAGACTTGACGCAGTTTGCTTCGCATCGGACATCTAAGAAACGCTTAGGAAGTATCAGAAGTTACGTTCATAGTGGAGAGAATCATAAATCATAGACCAACAAAAGAGAATGATAGATGAACTCATACCAAGGAGCTACTGAATATACTCACTTCCCGAGAAGGTTGATAGCCAACTCTTGCAAATGCAAAAATTATGTTAATGAATTGAGAGCCCTATCAAAAAAAAGGATCCAAGGAAGAAGAATTATATTATTTGATTACTTCGAACAGTCCAGAATACTTTCTTCCTGTTCCTAAGTGAGTAAGATGGATGATGTGGAGGCCTGGTTTGGCATTCCACATATTGATGGAGTTGAAGTAGTCAAGTTCCTCCTGCAAGCTATATATGAGAGTGCCAGATAAAAAGTAGATGTCTACCTTATATGGACCAGGGTTGATACTACTTATATCTAGAGTAAAAATACCAGAGTTCGGATTAGGGTAGATTTTGATAGATGGAGTTATTTCATCTCCTTTTGATAAAGAGTCATCTATAGCAGTTGTAATATTATCGCAATTAGAATCAACGAATTCAGGACAGTACAATCGATTAGCTAGCCCACAGTCCATAATAAAAGGATTAGTCTTTCCATCCTGGACAAATGCTTTCATAATATTGCGATCCATCTCTTCTTCAGAGACTGCGTCTTCATTGTGCCACATACAGAG
The DNA here is from genome assembly GCA_964470035.1 of uncultured Saprospiraceae bacterium. GTDB lineage: Bacteria > Bacteroidota > Bacteroidia > Chitinophagales > Saprospiraceae > JAJRXG01. The sequence goes on along the minus strand of CAYYBR010000053.1, from coordinate 2,106 downwards.
ATCTTCCTGCATATCTTCAAAAAAGTCATCGTCGGCACTTACCGCCTCTTCACGATACATCGTATAGAAGTAAAAGACACTTCTAGCTATATCACCTTTAGATTCTTCTCGTGGTTCGAATATGCCAAAGTTGGAAGTGATTTGGTCCAACTCAGCGAAGTTAGATGGATCGGATATGGACTGTCTATCAGCTTGATTCACCTTATCAGTTCTATAGAACCAGCAGTCGGAGTCCTCGTCATCTACATCTCCAAAAGGAAAGTTGCTTCTAGCTTCATTAACTGCCCATCTGGCCGGCGTTAGATTATGCAGGTCACTGAAGGCATTGCCATTTTCTTCTGATGCTCCTTTAGATCTAGGATAAATATGCTCTGCATTGATGCCGTTTGCAGTCCCACCCATAGCAAGAAACTGAATAGGAAATTCTTCTTGAGCAGGTAGATATAGCTTATGACCGCTATACAAGGTTAAGACCGAGTCATTGACATTATAGATGTCTTGATACATTAATTCTCTCGCACGACTATAAGTTTCTACGAAGTTGGGCTTGTACTCGTCGACTACTGCTTGCAACAACTCATCTCCTTCTAAATCAGGAAAAATCTGTGCAGTGCTAACCTGAGAAGATATAATGAGTAAGAAAAATGCGATGAATGATCGTTCTCTCACTTCGCTAAGATAGACAACAGCATAGTAATGATCGAGAAAAATGTAGCACAAAATGGATTTATGAGGAGAACTAGTATATACCCTATCGTCTTCTAGGCCATTAGGCTACAGTAGTTTATATAATGAATATTTCTATATATGTACTACCTAATAGTTTTAGATAGTGTGTAAACAATACATTGAGACATGTCCGATGTCTATGATTGATCCGTATATTTACTAAAAGGAGAAAGTACAGTATGAAGCTCATCTGGATACTTATCGGTTTAATTGCAGGATCAACCTCTAAAATGATGACTAATCCTGGTCATGGGGGAAGATGGCTAGTTAGCCTAGGTGTCGGAGTGTTAGGAGCTGTTCTCTTAGGTTGGATTGGGCATCAATTGGGTTGGCTCGCTAATTTTAAATATAGTAATGTGCTCTGGCCATTGATTGGGTCCCTTATATCGCTCTTTATCTATCATAAGATTTTGACGACTTCGAACAAGACTTAATTCAATTTTGTCATATAATTAGTATACATGGATGTTCGTCCGTTTCACTTAGCGATTCCTGTTGATGATGTTCCTTTAGCGCGAGAGTTTTATCGTGATGTCATCGGATGTTCCGAAGGAAGGTCGTCCGAGAAATGGGTAGATTTTGATTTCTTTGGTCATCAGCTGGTGATACATTACAAACCAAGATCTAAAGAAGAGGCGCATCACAACTCTGTCGACGGTCATGAAGTACCTGTTCCTCACTTCGGTGTGGTGCTAGATTGGGAGCGGTGGGAGCAGTTATCAGAAGACCTTATATCGAAGGGGATAGAGTTTGTGATAGAACCTTATGTGAGATTCAAAGGAGAAGTAGGTGAGCAAGCCACCATGTTTTTTATGGACCCTTGCGGAAATGCTTTAGAGTTTAAAGCGTTTAAGGATATATCTCAGATTTTCGCAAAATAAAAAAGCCAGTCCTAACGGACCGGCTTTTTTTTAGTTACAAAGCTTAGGCACATCTTTTAGTAACCAGTACCTCTTACTGCGGCGTCTGCATTGATATCTCCATATCCGTAACTACTACTACGATTAGGATACAATTGTGACGCTTGTTTTAATCTATTTAAAACAGTGGTTCGCGACATATTAGGATTGGTGGACCAGACCAAAGCTGCTATGCCGGCAGTCGTGGCAGTGGCTGCGGAAGATCCACCTATATATTTTGGAGAATCAGAATAGCTTGCCAGACCAACAGAATTTCGATCGTTGTCGAAGTTACGTTGCATCTCGATTGTAAAATCTACTTTACTTCCACTGTGACATGTATTACATCTAGCATAGTTGTTTTCAGCTTTTACTCCTGTTAGAGAAGTTGTTCCATTCATATTTCCCGTGTAGCTCACTCCTTCAAAGTTGGTAAAAATAATAGATATGCCAGGCGAGCCCACGTCAAATTCTCCTG